>NZ_JAMYMV010000117.1:0-11301 GCF_040318715.1 Mesorhizobium sp. M1050
TCCTCGTAAATATGCGGCAAGGACGTTTACAACTGGTGACGCCGGTACCGGGTAGCGAACGCTGGCCTCTCGGCTACCGCATCGTCGACGAACGTTTCTTCAGCACGCCCGACGAGTTCCGGGAAGGGCTGCAGTGCATCATCGACGAGCATATGTTCGAAAGCCCACCTGCGAACCTGCCGATCCGCTTCCGCGGAGATCTGCAATACGAGGCAGGGAACCGGCACTTCCATCTCCGCTCACGCAACATTGAACACCGGATAGATGATGATGTCGCTCCGATCTCCGTTGGCGATCTCATCGCGTGCGGCGACTGCACAGCGTCGGAGTTGGTCTTGCGCGTCATAGCTGACGGAGCGAGCGCCCTTGCAGTCGCCGATCTGCTCGATCAGTTATACGCGGCGGGGGTGATCGAAGAGGACCTCGACGACAGCTTCGCCGGGCAGACCAGCGAGAGGACGACGAGCCGCATCGAAGCGGGCAAATACGCGGCCTCCCGCACGGGCGTCGCCCATGCCGATGCGACCTGAGATACTGGGCTACGTCCGTCTAAAGGACGTACGGCATCTTACCTATCCGGCAGTGTGGACTGCGGTGACAAGCCATTTCGCAGCCACGGTCCGCAGCGTCGCGGCGCGCACAACCGACGTGACAGCAGGACTTGCCTTGGCCGTGCCAGGCTCTTCCGGGCAGTTCGAATTCCTTTCGGTCTACGTCCTGCCTATGTTCCGCCGAACGGGCTTTGGCAGTTCCATGCTGGACGCGATCGAAGGGGAGTTCCGCGGTCTCGGCTTCAGGCTAGGCTCATTTCCTGTGCGTCCGCGATCACAAGCAGGACGCCGCATGCTTTTTCGTGAAGAACGACTGGACCCGACCCATGGTCAACAAATTGGTCTGCCACACCACCGTGCCGCTCACGTTTGAGACGCCATGGCTTGTCGAGGCGCGCTTGCCGGCCCGCTACCGCATCGTCGGCCGGCGGTCGCTTGGCGCCGACCAGCGAGCGATGATCCGGGATTTCGACGAGCCCGGCGTGAACGTCTATCCGGTCATCTACGAGGAGGAAAGTGACCCGCACATGAGCCTGGCGCTGGTTGATGCCGAGAGCGGAGCGGTCCGTGGCTGGGCGATCCACCCAACGGCCCCACTCCGACACGTTGCGCTGGACCTGCTCGTTCATCCGCGCCAGTCTTCAGGCAATGGACTTGATACGGCCAATGTGGCTCGAAATAGCGCGCCTCCGGTGCGCTTTTCCCGAACTGGTCAACAGCACGTTCACCGTTCCGGTCATGGAGCCGCGCATGGCTTGCTTGCACTCCATCGCATGAAACCACGGCTGAGCCAGGTCAGCCCATGCCTGGATCAAAATGAAAAGAGTGGCATGACATGAGCGCCGATGTGCCGATCGTCTTGGTCAACATGCCGATGTCGGCAATTGAACGGCCGTCATTGGCGCTTGGTCTGCTGAAGTCAGCGCTGACCCGGGCCGGACTGCGATCCAGGATAGCGTATGCCAACATCTGGTTCCTGGAATACGTGGGCCTCGCCGACCATAATCTGCTTGAGAGTTCTCTCCCTGAGGATGCGCTTGTTGACTGGCTGTTCGCAGGCATCGCTTTTCCCGACTACGAAGCAGACCACGACGTCTTCCTCGACAAGTATTTCGAGCGCAATCCGATACACCCAGACAACGGTTTGGCCGAGCGTCGTGCCCATCTCCTCGAGCTGCGCTCGCTCATCGGCGGCTTCATCGACTGGACAGCCGACAAGATACTGGAGCAAGGGCCGGCCATGGTTGGGTGCACCTCGACTTTCGCCCAGCATGTTCCCTCACTCGCGTTGCTGCGCCGACTGAGCGGTCGCTCACCGGCCCTAGTGACTCTCATGGGTGGCGCAAACTGCGAATCGGTCATGGGGCGTACCACTCACGCGCGTTTCCCGTGGGTTGACTACGTTGTGTCGGGCGAGGCTGACGGACTGCTCGGCGCGCTGTGTTGCGACATCCTCAATCACGGAAGAGCCATTCCGCCGGCTGACCTGCCATTCGGCGTTTTCGGCCCAGGGCATCGCGAGGCCGGCTATCCCGCCACGTCGATGGGCGACCTGGTGCCCCGCGCAGTGGTCGAAAACATGCATGACCTGCCGCTACCCGATTTCTCTGACTATTTTGCCGAACTTGGACGATCGCTCTACGCCGACCGCGTCTATCCGGGGCTGCCGATGGAGTTCTCTCGCGGCTGCTGGTGGGGGCAGCGCAGCCCCTGCACGTTCTGCGGGCTGAACGGCGGATCGATTACCTATCGCCAGAAACCGGCCGGGCAGGCCGCAGAGGAGATGATAGAGATGTCGGCGCGCTACGGCTCGTCGCGCATCGAAGCGGTGGACAACATTCTAGCCATTGACTACCTCGAAAAGACCCTGCCTCGCCTCACCGCCCTACCCGACAAGCTTGCGATCTTCTTCGAAGTCAAAGCCAATCTGAAACGCCATGAAGTCGAGAAGTTGGCTGCCGCGGGCGTCCGCTGGATCCAGCCAGGTATCGAGAGCTTGGATACCCGTGCTTTGAAGCTGATGGGCAAGGGAACGACGTCAGCGCACAATGTTCAGCTCTTGAAATGGTGCCGCCAGTATGGCGTGCGGGTCAGTTGGAGCATGCTGTGGGGCTTCCCCGGCGAGAGCGACGCCTGGTATGCGGAAATAGCCTCCTGGCTGCCGTTGCTGCATCATCTCCAGCCAGGACGTGCGGTTCGGTTGCGCTACCAGCGCTACAGCCTCTATCATCGCGCAGCCGACAAACATAGGCTGAAGCTGCGCCCAGCCGTCTCTTTTCGCTACGTCTATCCGCTCTCGGAGGCCGATCTCGCGAATCTGGTTTACTACTTCGACGACAGTGAAGACAACGATGTCGGCGGCCATTTCGCTGCGCGCGCCGCGAACCGTCGTCCGGGGCTGCATGCCGTTACCCAGGGTATCGATTCATGGCTGAAAGCCTGGAACGAGCCGAAGCTGCCGATGCTGTCGATGCGCGACAGCGGCGACGAGATAACGGTCGAGGACACGCGCGCCATAGCAGTGGACCGTGAACACCGGGTCAAAGGCCTGGCGCGCGAAATTCTTTTAGCTGCTGACGAAGGCATGCCAGACGCCCGCCTGCGCGAACGGCTGAGCACGCCGAATGTGATGCAGACCGAGATTAACGGGGCGATAGCCGACATGATCGCTCGCAAGCTGGTCGTGCGGCTGGATGCGCGGCTGGTTGGGCTCCCGCTCTGGAATCCATATACGCCAATGCCCGCGCCGACCGCGTTTCCGGGAGGCTATTTCGACCGACGTGTCAGGCCTGTGAGTGCCGCCACGTGAATGAGGACAGCTGCGATTGCATATCCGCAGGGCGACAGCCCGTTGGTGTTCTCAGCTGCTTGGGGAGAGAAAATGCTGAACCCTGTGACGACGAGCGCAGAGAGCCCACGTGCCCTTCGTGATCCTGAGCATTTGAACCAAGCGATCCAACTCACATCGCGGTCGACGTGGATTCTGTTTGTTGCGCTCGCGCTTTGCGTAAGTGGCGCGGTGGCTTGGGGGTTTGTTGGCCGGCTCGCCTTCCATGCCAAGGGTCAAGGCGTTATTCTGCTCGATCGTAGCGTCGTTGCCGACGTGGTAGCCCGGACAGGGGGCACAGTCGCGCAAATTCACGTCAAACCCGGGGACACGGTCACCCGCCGCGATCTTCTGGTCACGGTTAAGCTCGACGAGGTCGCGGAGCGCCTTGAGCAGGCGCGGATCGCTGTCCAAGCGCAACGCGGGGAGTCTGAAAATTACGATAAGACTTCCCATGCAGATGTGGAGCGGCGCAGGCAGACTCTCCACCAAGAGATTTCATCGCTGAAGGCCAGCCTTGCGGATGCAGAGAAGAACCGCCAGATGATTCAAGGCCTGTACGAGGCCTTTGTGACGGAAGTGAAGCGCGGTTTTGCCACCCGCATCCAGGAACAGCTTGAGTTCGGCCGCCTCATCGACGTGCAGCGCTCCATCCGTCAAATGACCGACCAGATTCAGAAGTTACAGACTGAGGAGATCGAATTCGAAGACTTGGTTCATCGGAGCCGAACCGAACTGCGCATAAAGGTGATCGGTGCGGAAGCCAGCTACCGTGATCTACAGGTGCAGTTCAAGGTCGGCTCCGCGATCCGCAGCCCGGTCGACGGCACGGTCAGTGAAATTACAACCCAGCCCAATGCGACGGTTGCCGCTGGAACGAACCTGATCACGGTCGAATCCAGTACTTTGGAGAGACGCATGATCGTTCACGCCTACTTGCCGATCGACCAGGGCAAGCGCGTGGTTGCGGGCATGCATGCACTTATCAGTCCTTCGTCCATCGATGAACAAATCTACGGGTCGATCAAGGGCCAGGTCAGCCAAGTGAGCCTGCTACCGGTGTCCCGGGGCGACCTGCTGGCCGTTCTCGGTAACGAGGCGCTCGTCGACACCTTGATGGGCGCTGGCGCTCCGGTGCGCATCGAGATCGAGCTTGAGGCAGATCCGGATACAACGGACGGCTTACACTGGACATCTGCCGCCCGTCCACTGACAGAGGTGACGCCCGGCACGACCGCCGCCGTCAATATCGTAGTGGACCGCGTCACTCCGCTCTCTCTTGTGCTGCCCATCGTGCGGACATGGGCGCATCTGTGACCAGCCGTGAGTTCACCCTGCGGCTGCGGCGGGCTGTCGCCACGCCAACAGTGTTGCAGATGGAGGCGGACTGCGGCGCTGCGGCGCTGTCCATGGTCCTGGGGTATTTCCACCGTTTTGTCCCGTTGGACGAACTGCGCCAAGCCTGCGGCGTCTCGCGTGACGGCGCGCGCGCCAGCAATATAGTCAACGCGGCGCGGGACTATGGCCTAGAGGCGCGCGGGCAGCAGCTCCCGATTGAAGCGCTCAACTCCCTTGCGCTGCCATTCATCGCCCACTGGTCGGCCGACCACTTCGTCGTCGTCGAAGGCCGGTTAGGTCACGGTATCCGGATCAACGATCCGGCCCTCGGCCGACGCATCGTCGGTCACCAAGAATTCTACGAAAACTATTCGGGCGTCGCGCTAGAGTTCAAGCGCGGATCCAATTTCAAACCAGGCGGCTACAGGCAGGGTATGCTGCGGACCCTGTTCGGCTGGACATCTGGGTCAAGAGCCGCGCTCGTAGTGATGGCGGCCACAACCGTCATGCTTGCGCTGCCGTCGATTCTGCTCCCTGCGCTCATCAAAGTGTTCGTCGACGAGGTCCTAGTACGCCGATTCGACACCTGGCTGTTTCCCATCATCGTGGCGCTGCTATTTGGAGTCGCACTGGAGGCCACTGTCACTTGGCTGCAACAGCGCGTGCTGATGCGTCTACAGCTGAAATTGGCAGTGATGATCGGTGCGCGCTTCCTGTGGCACGTCCTGCGCCTCCCGCTGCTGTTCCTTACGCAGAGCCAGCACGGCGACATCGTCAGTCGCGCCCACTCGGCCAATCAGCTTGCCATTCTGGTTTCCGGTCCCCTGCCGACAGCGGCCACCCAGTTGGCAATGGTGATTGTCTATGCAGGTGTGATGGCGGCCTACAGCCTCCCACTCACCATCGTCTCGATTTTGCTGGTGGCCTGCAACGTCGCTGCTGTCGCACTTGTGCGCCGCAGATTGAAGGACGGCAACATGGTCATCCTCAATATCAGTGCAAAAATAGCCGCCGCCGCGATGTCCGGCCTTCAGTCGATCGAGACCATTAAGGCCATGGGCTCCGAGTCGGATTTCTTCCGTATTTGGTCGGGCTACCAGGCGCACGCGGTGAACCAGTTCCAGTCGCGCGAACGCATTTCCCTGTCGCTGGGGGCGGCGCCGACCCTGCTCGGGCAGATCATGACGGCAATGGTTCTCTGCTTCGGCGCGGTCCTGATCATCTGGGGCGAGATGACCATAGGTGGTCTACTGGCGTTCCAGATGCTGCTCGGCAGCTTCATGAGTCCCTTGCAGCAGATCGTCAACCTCAGCCTTCAGCTTCAGGAGGCAAAGGGCCACTGGGCGCGGCTCGAGGACGTCCTTGCGGCGAAGAGCGATCCGCTGATCGAGGGGCATCCGGCGAAGGCGGCAGCACCGGTTGCGGAACCGCCCCGACAACTCTCCGGGCGAGTCGAGATAGCTGACCTAAGTTTTGCCTTCGGCGCCTTCGACTTGCCCGTACTGCACGACATCAACCTAAAGGTCGAGCCGGGGCAGCGCGTCGCCTTCGTGGGTGGCAGCGGGAGCGGCAAGTCGACCCTGGTTCATCTTCTGCTCGGTCTCTACCCCCCGCGCTCGGGAAGCGTGCTCTACGATAACTACCCGGTTGCCGAGGTGCCCCGCGACGTCTTCACCTCGAACGTCGCTTGGGTGGATCAGGACATCCGCCTGTTCGAGAGCACAATTCAAGACAACCTCGCCTTGTTCAATCGTGCTACCGCCCCGCGTTCGATCGTGCGCGGGGCGCGGGACGCTTGTATTCACGAAACGATCCTGGGACGTCCCGGCGGATATGAGGGCATGCTGAGCGAGGGGGGCACCAATCTGAGCGGTGGCCAGCGCCAGCGCCTCGAGATTGCCCGCGCCCTGGCCCGCAACCCAACGATTCTCGTGCTGGACGAGGCGACTGCCGCGCTGGATGCCGTCACCGAAGCGCAGATCGACCATAACATGCGGCTGAGGGGCATGACATGCTTTATTGTTGCCCAGCGGCTCAGTACCATTCGTGACTGCGATCAGATCTTCGTGTTCGAGAATGGCACCATCGTGGAACGAGGCACGCATGAAAAGCTCAAGGCGGCCAACGGGGTCTATGCCGCCCTTGTGAGGGCTGGATGAACATCGTCGACGTCCTCCTCAATAATAGCGCCAAACTCAATGCGATCATTACGCTGAGCTGGAAGGCACCCGGATCGACGCTCGCATCGGCGCTGGGCATTGCCGGACAGCGCCGGATTGTGGGCGGAAACAACACGTTCGATGTCACGACAGTGGACCGGATATGGCTCGTGCTTTCGGGATCCGTCGAAATATTTCTTGTGGACAGATACGGTCGGTACCCGTTTCTGTCAGTCGAGGCGGGTGGGCTAATCGATTCCCTGCCGGCCGGCGATGAGTTCCGCTTCATTGGCGTGCCATCAGCCGACACTGAGATCGTCGAGACGACGCGCAAGGCGCTGTGGGAGCTTGCGTCTAACGTGGAGGCCCGGCCGGCGCTCGAACAAGCCCAGAACGGCTGGCTTGCGTTGCTAGCCCCATGGCAGGCCAGGCCATCTAGCCAAGACCCAGGCTTGGCACTTGCCGAAAGAGCCGTAAGGGCGGCTATCGCCAGCCGTGCAGGGGAACTTGCCCAAAACTCCGCGGCGCATGAAGCGTCACGTCTCGCGGCGGAAGGCGATTTCGCCACGGAGTTGGGCAACCTCGTTGATCTGATAAGCATCAAAACTGCGGTCGAAGGCAGTGAGGAAACCGAGACGATCGGCACGATCGCCGCTCGCGTGGCACGTGCGCTCGGCCATCCGGCGCTGCCGCGGCGTCGCAATAAGATTACGCCACCCCCGCTGGCCCGGGCCATCGACGAGATCGCTCGGGACAACCACCTACAGTATCGGGAACTGATCTTGGAGGGCCGTTGGTGGGAAGGCGACCTCGGCCCACTGCTAGCGACCGTGGGACCCGAATCCGCACCCTGCGCGCTGATCCGCTCCGGCAATCGCTACCTGTGTTACGGCCGTGGCGCCCCGCAGGCAGTGGATGCCAAGACCGGCGCAACGATCAACCGCACCGCCTACGCCTTCTACATCCCGCTTCCTGACGGCATGCTAACCGGTTGGCGCCTCCTGCGCTTCGGCCTGCATAACTGCCGTGCCGACGTGCTCGCCATCATCGCTACGATGGTTCTGACCGGCCTTTTCTCACTCGCCTCCCCGATGGCCCTCGGCTGGCTGCTGGACCCCATCATTCCAGATGCCGAACTCGACCAAGTCGGCGTGATCAGCGGCCTGCTGCTGTTGTTAGCGCTCGGCATGACCAGCACAAATCTCGTGGAGTCGCTGAGCGGCCTGAGATTGGAGGCGCGCGCGGACAACCGCATCCAGGCCGCTGTGTGGATCAAGCTCCTCAACCTGCCGGTGCCATTCTTCCGCGGCTTCACGGCGGGCGACCTCGCCAGTCGCGCCGATAGCATCAACGTCACCCGCAAGCTGATCAGCCGATCAATCATGACGGTCTTCTCGGGCGCTGTGTCGATGATCTTCAGTGTCGGCCTGATGCTCTACTTCGAATGGCGCGTGACCTTGCTACTGGTGCTCGTCTCGGTGCTGTTCGCCGGCGTTGCCTATCTGATCGGCAAGAGCATCCTGAGCTACAATTTCGAATCGCTCGAGCTGTCGGGAAAGCAGCAGGGCACTGTCCTGCAGCTGCTGGGCGCTATCGCGAAGTTGCGGGTGGCCGGCGCCGAGCGCGAGGCGTTCCTCGTTTGGCTCCGCACCTACCGGCGCACGGTGACCCTCAGCCTGCGGCAGAGCATCCTGAGCAATTGTCTCTCTATTCTGCGATCTGGCTTCGGACCGCTGCTGACCGTGGTCGTGCTGGTTGTTCTGGGTGCGCACAGCGGAAACCTGTTCGCCTTCTTCCGCTCGACCAACGACCCGCGTCCCTATACGCCGCTGATGTCGGTCGCCGAGTTTGCGAGCTTTAACGTTGCTCTTGGCCAGTTCGTCAGCGCAGTCATGTCGCTGACCCGCGCGTCGCTGTTCATCGTCATACTGCAAGCCTACTTCCAGCGTGTCCGTCCGATCCTCGAGGCGAAGGAGGAACGGATCGGTCAGGGCAGCCAGTTCTCGCGGGGGAGCGGCGAGATCGAGCTGCGCGACGTGCGTTTCCGTTATGCGCCGGACGCGCCGCTTGTTCTGAAGGGCCTGTCGATGCGCATCCCGGCCGAGCGGTTTGTCGCCTTGGTCGGCTCATCCGGCGCTGGCAAGTCGTCCATCATCCGACTCTTGCTGGGCTTCGACGTTCCCGAGTCGGGCAATATTTATCTCGACGGTACCGACCTCCGCTTTGTCGATCTCCGGGATATGCGGCGTCAATACGGCGTCGTGCTGCAAAACGGCCGCCTGCTAGCAGGCTCAATCTACGACAACATTGCAGCCGGCCTCCCGCTTTCCGAAGACGAGGCGATGGAAGCACTGCGTATTGCCGCCCTCGATGATGTGGTTAAGGATCTCCCCATGGGGCTACACACCGCCATCGCCGAGGGCGGCATGACATTCTCCGGAGGCCAGCGCCAGCGGCTGTTGATTGCGCGCGCCGTTACACGCAAACCGCGCGTCGTGATCATGGACGAGGCCACCAGCGCGCTCGACAATGTCACGCAGCGTCGCGTCATGGACAATCTGCGCAGCCTCCAGTGCACCCGGGTCGCCATCGCTCAGCGGATGTCAACCCTGGAGTCCGCCGACCTGATCTACGTTATCAATGACGGCCGCATAGCTGAAAGCGGCAGCTATCTCGAGCTGTTGCAGAAGGGGCGGATTTTCAAGCGGCTCGCACAACGCCAGCTTCTCTAAAAGGGGCCGGAACAAGAACTGTTCCCAGCAACACGCGGCCATTATGGTTCTGTCGCAAACTTTTCGGAAAGGTCATTTGCTGCATAACGCTTGCTCTTTTTCCGGGTTTTGTCATGTACAAAGGCCGCCATTTTGATCGATCCGTGATCCTACTGTGGGTTCGCTGGTATCTTGCCTACAATCTCAGCCTGCGTGATCTGGAAGAGATGACGGCCGAGCACGGCATTCACGTCGACCATTCCACTGTCCACCGCTGGGTCGTGCACTTCTCGCTTGAGCTGCTGGACCGATTCAACCGGCGCAAGCGGAGCGTCACTGGAAAAGTACGCCTCCGGCGGAGGCCGCCTTGCGGGAGGATGGCATGGTAGCGAGGCTGCGCTCTTAAGGTCGTCCTTACCAGCGTAGTTAGCAGCACAGCATGAGCCATGTGACGTTATTGACCGGGCCGGAGCGGCGGCGTCGTTGGAGTGAAGAGGATCAGTGCCGGATACTGGCGGCGGCATTCGCGTCCTTGTCCACGGTGGCGGCGGTAGCGCGTCAGTACGATGTCGCGACCAGTCTGATCTATAAGGGGCGCCGCACGCTGAAAGCCCGCGAAACGGGCTTTGCCGAAGTTATCGTGGTTCCCGATGAGCCTGTCGCCGCTTCGGTGCCGGCGGCGCCCCCAGCGGTGATCGAGCTGGAGATCCCGGCAAGGTGCGTCTGCGGATTCCGCTGACCTCGCCGCCGACACTGGCGGCGGCGAGTGTGAGGGCGCTGGGCGTTTCATGATCCCGGGTGCGTCGAGCGACGCGCGAGTTGCGGTAACGTTCCGCGGCGGCCGAGACCGCAAGTTTAAGGCGCTGGGTGACGTTCGAATGCGCCATGCATCTTCCGCCTCGGTTGCGCGAGCACAAGAAACTCGCTCTACGCCAAGCCGCATGACCACCACTCCGGCAGCGGGCGTGCCTCGGATTCCGAACTGCAATCTACCCAGCGGGTTTACTTGGATACGCCCCCTAACCGCGGGCATCATCCACGCCGTGACTGCCCATCGTAAGCGATCATGCACGTGGCTGAGCGTAGATCTCAGCCTGGGCTCATCCTCGAAGCCGGCTCGATCTCCCTTCTCAATTCACATGCGCGAGTCAGCATCGGGATGGCGCTTTCAGTGGCATGTAAGGCGGTTGCGGCTCGGCAACTCGGACGCCTTTCTAGAGAGAGCAAAGCGTCGGGTCACAGACATGTTTGTCCCAAGACAAGGACGACCTTCATCGCTACAGGAACTTGCGGCTCACTGGAATGAAGATGCGGTCCGTCCCACCTTGGAAGACGTTGACGGATATCTTTGCGCCATTCGTTTTGCGAGAGAGCACAGCCTGACCATCAATGAAAATGCCGCGGCTTCGCAAAGAGCTCCAATAACGTTGGCAGGAACGCGACTTTCCAGAATGGCAGCTTAATGCGATGCAAAGCACGACATAGTCCGGCATCAATGTCTCCGCTTGGAACCGCCGGCCTACTTGCCACGCCGGCCGGGCGCTGGTCTGGCAAGTGGGCTTTCCGTTTGCCAATGCGTTCGTTCCCGGCCCTCACGGGGCGGCGAGTCCCTGCCGTGAGCGCCTCACCCGCGAGGCTACATGGCGGCCGTGGAGATTACCTCAGCAGCGGCGCCCGATCGGAAACCTTAGCACCTCCGCGCTTTGGCGTGGCTG
>NZ_JAMYMV010000118.1:0-11140 GCF_040318715.1 Mesorhizobium sp. M1050
TGCCGACCGGGGTGACCTGCTCGGTGACCGCGCCGGTGACGTCCGTCGCCGCCACGAGCGGTGCATCGTTGGTGCCGGTGATGGTCACCGAAACCGTGCGATCCACGGTGCCGCCGTTGCCATCGTCGAGGGTGATGGTGAAGGTCTCGACCTTGGTCTGGTCCTTGGCGAGGTACTCCACGTCGCTATCGGCGACGCTGTAGTTCCAGGTGACCACGCCACCCAGGCCGGAGCCGGTGGTGTCGGTGGTGACGCTGGCGGTGAGGGCGCCGAGCGCGCCGGCCGAGGCCGTGATCGTTGGGCTGATGCTGTGGGCGTCGGTGAGGTCGACGTCGGTGAAGGCAATGGTGCCGGTGTCGGTGAGGTTGCCGACCGGGGTGACCTGCTCGGTGACCGCGCCGGTGACGTCCGTCGCCGCCACGAGCGGTGCATCGTTGGTGCCGGTGATGGTGAAGGTGACATTCTGCGTGCCGGAGTTGGTCGTGCCATCATTGACCAGTACGGTGTAGGTGATGGTCAGGCTCTGGCCGGCGCCCAGGAAGTCGAGGTTGGCAGGGCTCGGATCGTAGCTGTAGCCGATGTTGGCCGCGCCACCGTTGGAGATTGTATCCGTCAGCGTGAACGCGCCCCCGGCGGTCAGCGCGGCTGCCCCGGCGGGCAACGAAAACGGACTGCCATTGAGCTGTACCACCGGGCTGCCCACCACCGACGCATGCAGCGTGTCGCCGACGTCGAGATCGCTCACCGAGAAATTGCCCGTGATCGCGACCAGGTTCTGGGCCGATGCATTGCCCGCTTCGAGCATCGCAACCGGATCACTCGTATCGCTCAGCACCGGCGCGTCGTTGGTGCCGGTGACGGTGAAAGTGACATTCTGCGTGCCGGAGTTGGTCGTGCCATCATTGACCTGCACCGTGTAGGTGATGGTCAGGCTCTGGCCGGCGCCCAGGAAGTCGAGGTTGGCAGGGCTCGGATCGTAGCTGTAACCGATGTTGACCGCGCCACCGTTGGAGGTTGTATCCGTCAGCGTGAACGCGCCCCCGGCGATCAGCGCGGCTGCCCCGGCGGGCAACGAAAACGGACTGCCATTGAGCTGTACCACCGGGCTGCCCACCACCGACGCATGCAGCGTGTCGCCGACGTCGAGATCGCTCACCGAGAAATTGCCCGTGATCGCGACCAGGTTCTGGGCCGATGCATTGCCCGCTTCGAGCACCGCAACCGGATCACTCGTATCGCTCAGCACCGGCGCGTCGTTGGTGCCGGTGATGGTGAAGGTGACATTCTGCGTGCCGGAGTTGGTCGTACCATCATTGACCTGCACCGTGTAGGTGATGGTCAGGCTCTGGCCGGCGCCCAGGAAATCGAGGTTGGCGGCAGTCGGATCGTAGCTGTAACCGATGTTGACCGCGCCACCGTTGGAGGTTGTATCCGTCAGCGTGAACGCGCTCCCGGCGATCAGCGCGGCTGCCCCGGCGGGCAACGAAAACGGACTGCCATTGAGCTGTACCACCGGGCTGCCCACCACCGACGCATGCAGCGTGTCGCCGATATCGAGATCGGTCACCGAGAAATTGCCCGTGATCGCGACCAGGTTCTGGGCCGATGCATTGCCCGCTTCGAGCACCGCAACCGGATCACTCGTATCGCTCAGCACCGGCGCGTCGTTGGTGCCCGCGAACTGAATGGTCGCGGTTGCCCAGCTGAGCGTCCCGTTGCCGAGCCGGATAGAGTAGATAAAGGTGTCCGTCAAATATTGGCCGGCATTCAACCCCTGCAACTGCGCCCTGAAAGCAGCCGACAAGTACGCTGTATCGTATCCCACCTTCCCGTCGGCCGTAATCCAGATCTTTGCGCCGTTGGCACTTGTATCGGAACTCGCGGATTCAATCCGCCCTAAGTCCTGCGTCAACAAATCAGCTGCGATGTAGCCGCTCATAGCGCCAGTGTTGTTCGTACCGTTATCGACCGACCATAGTGACTTGGCGTTTCCGCCAAGATCGTTGGCCATTACATTGAGAAAAACGGTCCCGAAACTGTCTTCAGTGAGCCCGGTGAAAACGCTGGTGAAGAAATCATCCGCTGCCTGCGGCGTGTTTGAAAAAGACGTCGTTGTCCCACCCATAACAGTTCCCCCTAGTGCCCGTGGAGCGCTTGCCCGAAGCGCAAGTTTTTATGCGCAACATTCAACGTCGGCCGAGCGCGTCAACGCCCGTCGCCTGCAACGTCGCCAGTCAAAAGAAATCAAGTGCGAATGGCTTGCAATCGCCAGCCAGGGAATGATCCCGGCGAGAGCGCTATCAAAGGAGTTCCCATTCAGACCAATGGACCGGGGGGGCAAAACGAGGATGGCCGTGTCGCGGCTAGAACTGGAGACGTCGTCCTCGGCCTGCCTTGTATTGGCATTGGCGCCTGTGAATTCAGAACAAGCCATTTTAACCCCACCTTTTACTCGTACACGAGACAGATGCCCTCCACATCTGTTCACTGCCGCATTGACAGATTAGTCACTCTCCATCTGAAACGGCTACGATCAACATGCGAATTTTGGCTACGGCTACTGTCAGTGCGTAGTCAACATTGCCGTCCGCGTGTAAGTCTTGGCTACAACATGTAGCCGCTATCTGGTAGCCGCGCTGCGTTCCCTTAATCCCCATGACCCCTTTTCCCGACTGCCCGTCAGGATCTTTTTTTAGGAGGCGCTTATATTAACGCATTCTTAACGCCAATGAAGAGTAAACGTCAACATCCAAACGGATGAACGGTTAACGCGGTCGAAGTGATTAGTGTTGCGGGCGAGATCGTCCAGGACGATGCTGATTGCTTTCACGATCTCCATCGTTATCCTGCAAAGTTCCGGCGGTCCGATTGAGGAAGCCCTCCAGATCGGTGCAAGAATCCGGCTCAACAAATATGTGATGTCTGCAGGTACAAACGGAGAATGCTATTCGGCAGCGGCCTAATTTGGGTCGCTGGTGTCCGCCGCTACTGTCTCCTACCTCACAAATCGGTCCCATGCGGCCTACACGGATACCGGCAAGCTACGGCTTCACCGCAGCCGGCGTGGCGCCCGCCGGTGCAAATACGCGCCGCCAATCGGCCAGCTCGATCGCCGCCATGCCGTCTGGCCTCTGCACCAGTTTGCGCAACGCCGCGAGCGCGGGCGGCTCATTCGCTGCGCCGTCGGCAAGCACCACCATTGCCAGTTGCGGCGCCTTGCGAGCGGTCAGGCC
Source organism: Mesorhizobium sp. M1050 (assembly GCF_040318715.1). NCBI lineage: Bacteria > Pseudomonadati > Pseudomonadota > Alphaproteobacteria > Hyphomicrobiales > Phyllobacteriaceae > Mesorhizobium > Mesorhizobium sp. M1050. Next base: position 3,234 of record NZ_JAMYMV010000118.1, read on the forward strand.
GAACTCAACCCGCCAGCGGAACACCATGCTGGTGGCGACGTCATGGCGGCGGCAGACCTGCGCCACGTCGACGCCGGGTTCCTCCATCTTCTGCACGATTGCCCGCTTCTGCTCGTCGCTGAATCGGCGCCGGTTAGATCGCTCGTCCACCGCTTCAGCGCCCCTACGAAGCTGTAACGGCCTCCAAGCGGTAACGAGTTCGAGCCGGTGCGTCCCGGCATCTGCTCGGCCGCATGAAGTCTGCAGGAGGATGTACACAGAGATGGCCCCACGGTAATCGGCATTCGGCAAGCCTGTCGGCAGGCAACGGCCCTTTCGAGGTCGAGTATCTTGTTAGGAGCCGGGCGCGCGTATTCCATCTTGGCAAGGCGTCCAAAGCGCCGAGGCCGGATACATTGGTGCAGACCGGTTGTGCCTCTCAAAACATTCTGCTTGTAGACGGGCCATACATTGCCTGCGGCCGCGCCGATCGACAGATCGCCGGACCGCGCTCGATTGCCTGTGACGATGCTCCGTCAGCCCGATGGAAGGTGCGCTACGACGGTTCGAGCGCTGCTTTCGCGCAGCCGAAACGCCCCATCGCAGAGCGCGGAAGACTGCTCGGCGCATCGGAGCTCGACGCCAAAACGTGGAAGCGTAGCATAGAGAATAGATTCGTAGATTATCGTAGATGAAAGGAGAAACGACGATGGACCACAAAGTCTCGCCAGGCACGACCGACTAAGATTGCCGCCCGTAATCGGGGCGGGCGCCCGGAGGGGCAGCAAAGCTGTGTGTCAGCTGCGCCGCTGCTGGCGACGGCCGGTAGTCGGCGGCACATTCTGCGTCTGTCAAACAGCGCAGGAGGCGAACGATGGAATTCTTTTGTGGACTGGACATGGCGATGGACGAGACGGCGGTTTGCGTCGTCGACGATCAGGGCGCGGTGCATCTGCAGGTGGCGGTGATGACCGATCCGGAGGCGCTGTTTGCGGTGCTGAAGCCGTTTCTGGCGCGACTGCGCCGCCTCGGTCACGAGGCCGGCTCGCTGTCGCCTTGGCTGCATCCGGAGCTCAAGAAACTCGGCCTGCCGGCGATCTGCCTGGAGACACAGCATGTGCGTGCCGCGCTGTCGGCGCAACGCAACAAAACCGACAAGGCCGACGCGCTCGGCATCGCCCATATCATGCGCACCGGCTGGTTTCCGTCAAGCCTGAAAGCTGCTACCGGACGAAGCTTCTGCTGACCCACCGGCGCAATCTGAAGGCCAAGTTTCTCGACCTGGAGAACGCCATCCGCCACTCGCTGAAGCGTTCGGCATCAAGCTTGGCGGCACATCGCGCGGCGCTTTCGAGCAGGCGGTCCGCCAGGCTGTGGCCGACGATCCGTTGTCGGCCGAACTGATGGACGCCATGCTGACGGGCGCGCGGCGCTGTGGAAACAGTACTGCCGGCTGCACGATCTCGTCGTCAAAATGGTGGCGCGCAGCGAGCTGTGTCGACGCTTCATGGCGATCCCCGGCGTCGGCCCGGTCACGGCGCTCTCGTTCATGACAGCAATCGACGATCCGTCGCGCTTTCGCCGCTCGCGTGACGTCGCGGCCTATTTCGGGCTGACCTCGCAGCGCTGGCAGTCGGGCACGTCGATCGACGTTCAGGGCCGCATCTCGAAGGCTGGCGATGCGGACATGCGGCGCGCGCTCTACGAGGCGGCGTCGGGACTGATGACGCGATTCAAGGCGGGGACAAGGTCAAGAGTTGGGGCCAGGAGATTGCCAAACGCTCCTGCCACCGCAAGGCTTGTGTTGCGGTGGCGCGCAAGCTGGCGGTGATCATGCATGCGATCTGGAGCGACGGCACGTTCTATGTCGGAGATCCCGCTGCGGGCGAGGCCGACGCCACGCAGCGCGCCCATGTCAAGGACCGCAAGCTGCTCGGAGCGCATCGATGAGCGGCGCGACGGCGGTTGAAACGCATGGCGCCCGCACGCTGACGGACGCCATCTGACACAAGGAGATCCGCCGCGGCGGATGAGAACCGAATGCAGACCAGGAACGACGGAACGCACGTTATCCTGCCTGCGGCCGCGCCGACGATGACCGCGCTCGATTGCCTGTGACGATGCTCCGTCAGTCCGATGGAAAAGCGCGCCACGACGGCTCGAGCGCTGCAACCATGCAGCCGAACCACACCGTCGCAGAGCGCGGAAGATTGCACGGCGCATCGGAGCTCGACGTTCAAAAGCGGAATCGTAGCGCAGAGAACAGAGTCGTGTATTATCGTAGACGGAAGGAGGAACGACGATGGCTACAAAGTATCTCCAAACACGACCGATTAGGACGGCTAGATAAAAGGCCGCGAGGTGCGGCGTGGATCGGTCGTGTTGTTTCAAGTGGTTATGCAGCATTTACGCGAGGTGCGAGGATTTCGCGCACCTCCTAAGATCGTTGATTTTCGTTCTTCGTCCGTAGCTTAGTGCGATGTGTGGCCGCCCGGCTGGCCGTAGTGGGGCCGGGGCCGGGAAAGGAGGGCGTGGTCAGCGATTGTTCCTGAGGTGGCGGCTCGTCGGTAGATAGTGAGCTGTTGGGTAGACTACGCTAGCACCTCGCCGACCTATCCTCAGGTGACTCGCGATCGGCGAACTGCTCGCTGCAGCAGAGGGGCGTCACTTCGGCCCGTGAAGCGACATCGCCGGCGCCGGCCGTAAGATGGCGGCCGAGCGCAGGCTTGTCAGCTGGCGCCATCCTCCGCACTGCGGATGCATAGGCTTCACGCCCAGTGAAAGCGAGCCACTCGCGACACGTCCGCCCCTCAACTCCAAGGTTCAGCCGGAGGGTTCGTCGGGCACGGCATCCTATCCGAGATGCAGGCGCTACGCGTCGCCCAGCCGCCCTAGGTCTTGACTGCTTGGGTCTGTTGATCCTGACACGAATGCGCAAACCGAAATGTTACGCTTTGATGGTTTTACGCCACTGGCGTGATGGCCATCAAAGCAATCGGAAGAGGTTGCCATGTCTAGGATCAACCGCCGCGCCTTGCTCCTCCACTCCGGCAGCGCAGTCGTCGCCTCGTCAATGACGGCAACGACGCTCGGTGCAGAGCCGCCGAGTCGAGACCAAGAACTGTCCACTAGTCTTCGAGCGCTGGTTGAGGCGCACAAGACAGCCTATGCTGAGTTCGGCAAAGCCCTGCACGAGTTAGCCGGTGGCAGCGGCGACCCCGTCAGAGCCAGCCGGCAAGAGGAGAGGGCGCTGCTCGCCATCTGCGGCTATCCGGCTGTTGGGGAAGGGGATCGCCTAGCCAAGGCCCGATATCTTTTGGAGATCGAGGCGCGCGGTGAACTAGACCTCGCAGAGCACATGCGGGCCGTTCTCCGATCGACGATTTGGAACGGATGATGCGACCGGCGCACGGACGGCGGTAATGAACGTCTGGGTATGCGCCTCATATTGGACGCAGAAGGTTAGTTTGCCGTTGCCCGTAACGCGTCTCAAAAGAGGCGCATCGGTTTGCTACTGCAGAGTGATGACCGTCGGGTTGCGACGACCACGTTCCAGGCCGCTTAGATATTGCTGGCTGAACCCTGAACTCGCTTCCACCTCTTCCTGAGTCAGGCGCTTCTCCCGACGCAAGCGACCGAAGTTTCGGCCCACGAGTTCGCGCATGTCCATGTGCGTAGACTTGGCAACTTACACACGTTGAGTTTATCAACTTCTTTATTCGTCAAGCTCCGACTTCGATCCCTGCAGATCAGCTGAGGGTCGTTTCAGCAATTCTGCGGCGTCGACGCCCAGCACTTCGGCCAGCCTATCAACGACATCGATGCTGGCGTTATACACGTTGCGTTCCAACGCACTAATGTAGGTGCGATCGATCCCTGCCTGATGCGCAAGCTCCTCCTGTGACAGGCCTTTGGTCTGCCGCAAAGCTCTCAGGTTTCGCGCGAACACCTCTCGGATTTCCATATATCCGAGAGCAGTGCCTTGAAGAGTATTTCACCACGGAGTATTCTCGACAATCGACATTCGGAGACCCAGATTCCGTGATTGGTTTTGGACAAGAGAGCTTCCGCTCGGGTTCATCCTTCTCTTCGCGGTCGGCGTGCAGCCGCCGCAAGATGGGGTTGGAAAGGCTGGTGAGCCGGATCTCTAATGCCGCCTTTAAGGTATTCTTTCTGCGGCTGAGACGAGTATCCCTGGGCTGCAAGACCCTACTGGCGATTGGTGCCGCCGAAACGGCGTCAAACTCTCTGACCATTCGGGTAATCCGGATTACCCGAACCAAAGGCCAGAACGCCGATCAGGAAGGTTTCGCACTTCCCTGATCATTTGGAAATTTGGTGAGCTTCGCGGGAGCGCAGCACGACAAACTCTCCGGTCTGGAGTGATAGATGCAGCATCAGAAGATTTTTCCGGAATCGAAGCGCACCAGATTCGAGGTGTGGGAAAGAACCGGAGCGGAGTGCGCGCCTCATCCCGCCGATCAGCACGTAGGCAGGCAGATCGCGGTCGTTCGCGTCCAGTCGGACGTCTCGCAGGCCCAGCTTGCCCGATCCATTGGTATCAGCTTCCAACAGCTCCAGAAATATGAGAACGCGAGGAATCGCGTGAGCGCCTCCATGCTCTACGAGATCGGCAGGTCGCTAGACGTTCCTGTCAGCCGCTTCTTCGAAGGCCTGCCTGGCAACGAGACCAGCCGTGAAGCTGCGCCTCTGCCTGTCGACGAGCGCATCGACTTTATCGCCAGCGCCGGAGGCCGGCGCCTTATCGAGGGGCTGATGCAGCTGCCTCCACGGGTGCGTGGTCGCGTGGCAGGCGTAATCGCCGCATTGGGGGAGGAATTGGCGGGGCTCGATGTGAATATGGACACCAAGGCGATCGACGAACCCATGCCTGATGACCGCAAGACCGAGTGACGGCCATTTAAGGCTGTCTCGTAGCAACCGCGGGCATCGTCAGTAGGCTCAAAGCCGGGCGGTTCCCATGCCCCAGCTTCGCACTGGCCATCTACCGTCTGCCTCCTTTTCCTCCACAGTAAAGTGAAAATCCCTGAATCGTTTCGCTTCAAAGCGTGGCAGCATGTCTGAAAATTGCGCCCTGGTGACGTCAAGGGAGAGGCTCAGCGACGCCAGTTGATCGGCTTCAAAAAGCGCTCCCGCGTCGGGGTGTTCCGTCTTCATGGGCGTTGGGGCCATGATCATGACGACCACCAGGCCATCGGAATGCTGCGTTCGGCATGATCAGCAAGGCGGCCAGTATGACATAGCTGAACTCGACTGATTGACGTGGTGGCCCGGGCTGCACGGACTGGCCAAAATTGATGTTGGCTGAGCCAACGATCTCACCACGCCATTCACCTGCAACAAGCGGCGGCAGTTGAAGACGGTTTGCCTTTTTCCGAACTGTCATTCCCTAGGTTTTGCGTCAGGAAGCCGGCAACATCAACACCCGCTGCCCTAAGCCTCCACCGCCTAGATCGACGACCGCAAGCCCGATCCGTGCGAATCTGATCGAGCCGCATGTTGACCAAGAGGAAAACAGGAGGGCCACCATTCGCCAGGCTGCGATATGGTTCGAAGGCATGTCCGTTCTTCCAAAACCGGCTGAAAAACCGGCTGAATTCCGAAAATCAAGCCGGTGAAAACTCGTCTGAACGGTCAAAAAGCTAAGGAAAATCAATCAGATGGAATGGCGCGCCCGAAGAGATTCGAACTCCTGACCCCCAGATTCGTAGTCTTAAAGGTGAACGTTTGCCTCCGCCGGCGATCACTGAGGGATGCCGATGAGAATGCAATCGTTAGGTCATGCAGCTTCGTTGGGCGCGGCTTTACGCTTCCTCTTCATCAGGAGCTCGCAGACAAACTTGTTCCATCGCGCCATGGCAGCCCGCTTTTCTGGCATGTAATTCCAGCGGTCGTAGCTCTTGGAACTAACGTCCTGCAGAGTGTGGTTTTGCAATCGGTCTCGGATCTCTTTCGAGAGACCTGCCTTGCCGGCAAGCGTTTTCCAGGTTCGCCGGAGATCGCGGTTTGTCACGACGGGAATGACCTCGCGATTGCGCTGGCGCCACATGAACGAATAGAGCGTTCCATGGCTGACAGGCTTGGACAGGTCGGTCGCGGATGGGAAAAACCAACCAAATTCATTCGGCTTGATCGACCCGATAAGCTCTGCCGCGATCTTGGGCACGGGAATAGCGTGAGGCTGTCCATTCTTGGTCTTGGACCAGTCGATGATGCGCTCGGCCGCATCCCATTGGTCGACGTGTAACCCAGCGATTTCCCCGACGCGCTGTCCCGTCAACATGAGAATTCTTACGGCACGCGTGTAAGGGGGATGGACTGGCGCATCGGGAGCTTCGAGCGATCGATAGAGACGGACAAATTCCTCCTCGTCCAACCAACGTGTTCCAACGTTTTTTGGTTCGGTCGGAATACCTGCAGCCGGGTTGTAGACAAGACGAAAGCGACGGACCGAGGACGAGCGGTAATCATGCTCCGATTTCAGACCCCAACTGTAGGCTGATCGAATAGAGCTACGAACATGATCGGCCATGGACCGTTTGCCCCGCTGGTAAATCGGGCGAATGATCTCCCTGATCTCTTCAGGGTCGATGTCGCGGGCAGGGCGGTTGCGACCGAGCGAATCGGCGATCTTGTTCAACCCTTTTTCGGCCTCCTTCCAGGACGGTTTTCCATCTGCCTTGAGCGACGCGACGTAGGCCTCGAACAGATCTGAGACCGTGCCGGGTCGCGTGTCACCCGCAATCTTGATGCTACGTCCCTTCTGGATCACGTCGGCGAAGTCGCGTTTGAAAATTTCGCGGGCCTGGCTGAGGCCAATTGACGGATACGAGCCGAGCTTTTTCTTGAGACGCTTTTGGTCTCGCCACTGATGGGCCATCCAGTCCGCCGTTACGCGGGTCGGCATTGGCTTTATCACGAGAACGAGGCGGCCTGTTGTAGGCGGAGACTCCAGGCTCCGCGGAATGGGTGTTTCCCCTTCCAGGATATTCTGGAAACCGGCATACCCAGTAGCGAGATGTTCACTTCCTAAGCGGCGCGCGCTGCCGACAGGGCGTGGAGAGCCTCCGGTTTGAGATGTGTGTATCGCTTCAACATTTTCCAGTCCTTGTGCCCGGTCACAAGCGCCACCTGTTCGATCGTGAATCCGGCCTCGAAAAGGCGGCTTGTCCCTTCGTGCCGCAAGTCATGAAAATGAAGGTCATGGATGTCCAGGTCAGCGCACCCTCGACGGAAGGCGGTGCCAACTGACCGATGATTGAACGGGAAAATTCGATCATCGTCATTGCTTCTCTTTGCGCGCTGCTCCTCGACAATGGCCCAAGCATCGTATCCAGTTGCCGCAAATAGCGGTATGCGCTGATTGTTGCCGTTCTTGTTCCGCGGGTCTTTGCGGTCACGGATGAGAAGCATCCGCGTGCGAGATTCCAAGTCGGACCAACGCACCTTGCAGATTTCCTCTTGGCGCATCGCGGTTGCGACAGCGAAACGTATGATCTGGCTAACCGGAGTAATTTGACGTGAGTTTGCATCGAAGTGACCGATGAGCCTGTCGAGTTCATCCTGCGTCGGCCGTCTGTCGCGCTGGTGGCCTTTCCCAACGAGGCCAAGTCTCTTGAGGGCGATACGCGCGAGATCGACTGGTTCGACCTTGACGGGCAGGCCGTGAACGGCAGCGGCATGAGCCAGAACGAGTTTTATAAAGCCAATGTCTATACCGAGAGTCATCGGTCCGGCGCCTTGGTCGGCCCGGTCGCGACCAAAACGAATGAGCCGTTCGCGATCAAGGGCTGCGATGTTGCACTTCCCCAGATGTCGTCGCAGCATATCGAGGGCTGCGGCCTTGGAGCGGCGAGGGGACTTGCCTACATCGCACATGTCGTCGATATGAAGGTCGATGAGTTCGC
>NZ_JAMYMV010000119.1:0-10605 GCF_040318715.1 Mesorhizobium sp. M1050
CAAGCGTAAGCGCCTCAAAGCCCTCATGAACCCGACCTACCGCCAAGCCGTCCTTGCAGGTTAACGATTCATGATTTCGCCCTGCCCGACACGCGACCTTGCCTTCTCACCCCAAGACAATTCATTAAAGCATCGGCCTTCCGCCAGTGACTTCGTAAAGGGCGCCGGTCGTATAGCTGGCACCGTCCGAGGCCAGAAGCACATAGGTGGCCGCGAGCTCGGCCGGCTGGCCAGGGCGCTTAAGCGGTGTATTCTTGCCGAACTCCTTTACCTTTTCGGCCGGCATCGTCGAAGGGATCAAGGGCGTCCAGATCGGCCCGGGCGCGACGGCATTGACCCGGATGCCGCGCTCCGCGACCAGTCCAGCCAGCCCGGCGGTAAAATTCGCTATCGCCCCCTTGGTGGTGGCGTAGGCGAGCAACATAGGTGAGGGGCTGGTGGCGTTGATGGATGACGTGTTGATAATAGCGGAGCCGGGTCTCATCACCTTCACGGCCTCCTGTGAGAGGTAGAACATCGGATAGATGTTCGTCCTGAAGGTGAGATCCCACTCCTCGGCCGTAATATCCTCCAGCCTTTCGAATGTCGCCTGATGCGCGGCGTTGTTGACCAGGATGTCCAGCCGGCCGCATTCATCCATGGCACGCTTGACGAGCGAGCGTGCAAAACGTTCGTCGCTGATGTCGCCGCGCGCGATCACAGGCTTGCGGCCGGCATCCTCGACCCATCGGGCCGTTTCCTTCGCGTCTTCGTCCTCCTCAAGATAGGAGATGATCACATCCGCGCCCTCGCGGGCGAAGGCGATTGAGACTGCACGTCCGATGCCCGAGTCCGCGCCAGTGACCAGCGCAACGAGGTCCGTCAGTTTGCCGCTGCCGCGATAGCTCTGCTCGCCATGGTCTGGGCGGGGATTCATCTCGTCGGTGTAGCCGGGCATGTCCTGCTGCTGTTCAGGCATGGGTGGCTGAGGATGTTTCTGCCGGGGATTATTCTGCATGCTCAGCTCCTTTGGCTCTAGTTTGGGTTTCAATGCTGGGAGTCCGTGAGAGGGCCTGAGCGCCGCCTTTGTGCTCGGGCGAACCGCGCCTTGCAGGGTTCTCATTCTTCGTGGCCATCGACCGATTTCCTCCGGCAGTCGCACATGGCGACCGCAGCGACCCACACACGTCAATGATCTCTCCTAACCGGTTTGAAAGCGGAGTGTTCCACTCGCCGTGCGTTCTGCGTTCAGAATTCATGGGACGGGTTCAATGTCGCCAAGCCGAATGGTCCGAGACTTTTGGCACAGCCGGCACAGGGAGGATCCTTGCCAATCGACGTTGTCGCAGGGATCTCAGGGCGAGAGTCTCTGTGCCGATCTGGCGCTGGAAAGCATCGGCGATCCGCAGCGCTTGCGGACCCTTCTGGCCCAGATCGACGCGCCAGTCGCCCAGGCCGACATGTGCCTATGACCGGAGCGTCCGTCAGCGAACTTGTCGAAATGTGGTTTGGCGGCCAGGCAGAGGTTATGATCCCGCTACCGAAGAGCGCTTAGACGAGCGTCAACTGTGAAATCGACGTGATCCCAACCCAAGGCTCAGACGGGCAGGCAGAAATCAAGCGGCTACAATCAGCGCTCTCGGATCGAAGCGCAGATGAGACGCTGGAAGACGCTGATCGGACCGAAACTAGAGGCAGGATCCTCGTCAACCAACGCGTGGCATAAGCAAACTCACAGGATTGGGTGCTTCCCAAGGCAAATTGCGATCCCTGGAAGACCGTCCTCAACGCAGTCATTGCGCTTTCCCCGGCGGCACGCCCCGTGAACCTGCGACGCTCTTTTCAGCCGGGTAAACGCCCTCCAACACGTCGTTGAAATGGCGGCTAACCGCCGCATTGCACTCGCATGCAAGCGAGCGCAGCCCGGCCGGATTGCGCACCGCCAGCCGGCCACGCCCTGTCTCAATGCAGTCGCGCTGCCTCAGGTCGCGGATGACTCGGCTCATGTAGGAGCGGCCTACCCCGAGCATTGCAGCAAGCTGTTCCTGGGTCAGCGTCAGATTTCCGGCCCCTGTGCGCTCTGTCGCGGCCAGCAGCCATCTCGCAGTGCGCTGTTCGATGGAATGCGCGGCGCTGCATGCAACGGACTGAAACAGCTGCGCCATCAGACAATCGGCGTAGCGGGCGAACAGGTGACGCAATGACAAAGAACGCGATTTTGCTTCTTCCAGATGGTGCAGGTCGATCCTGAAGAAGGACCCCCCGACTTGAACCTCGGCACGTGTATAGGCCGGGAGCCTACCTTGGCTCACGATCCCACCGACCGCTCCTTCACGTCCGATAAGTGCAGTCTCTATCGCTCGTCCGTCACTCAGCGCGACGAGGTAGGAGATCATCGCAGACCCGCGGGGAAAGTAAGCGTAGCGGACAGCGTCGCCTGGTTCGTGCAGCAATGTACCGGCAGGCGCTGACCATTGTTCGAGGCTCGGCTGCAGGATCTCCCAGTCATCGCGTCGTAGCGCCCGAAGCAGGTTGTTTCCAATCGGTTCCGATTTTTTATAGGCGTTCTCCATCGCGCTCCTCTCTTCCAAAGAATGGGGCATCTACAACGGCTAGCGAGGAGAAATGTTCACTAGTGCGCAGACGGAGCGTGCGCAGCCATTTACAAAATGTCGCAGGGGCGCTGATCCAGGCCTCACCGAGCGCGAGCCGTGGTGCATCGGCTCCCGGGCAGACCTCGGGGCTGCTTAGGGAAGAAAAATGCCGGCGACTGGATCTGCGGCGTGGCGCCTCAAGCACGCCGAAACTGCAATGTTCGTGCAGCAAGGCGTGAAACATGAGCTCTAGCCATCGGTCCGATCCAGGGGCCAACGCGTTGCTCCGCCTCTATATCGCAGGAGACACGCCGAGCGCCAGACGGGCGCTGGAAAGTCGTCTGAGGATAATGAAGGAATGGGCCGGCGGAATCGAAATCCATATCATCGATATCCTCGCGCATCCCGAAGCGGCGGAAAGCGCCGGCATTCTAGCGACGCCGACGCTCTCGGACGAGAGAGCCACCCCTCCACGGCGGCTGATCGGCGACATCAGCAACACCGCTCAGGTTCTCGACTATTTCGGTTTTCGCGGGAAGGACAGTGGCTATGACCACAGCTGAAGAGATCCTGATCGACCCTGTACTCGAACGCGTCAGGACCGGTATCGAGGCTTTCGACGATCTTGTGATGGGCGGCCTGCCGCGCGGGCGCACCACCATCGTCGGGGGGACGCCCGGTAGTGGCAAGACTGTGTTTGCGACGCAGTTTCTGGCCCACGGCATCACCGTTCTGGGCGAGCCCGGCGTCTTCGTCACCTTCGAGGAATCGCCGGCCGAGATCGAGGTCAACATGGCCAGCTTTGGCTGGACCATACGCCGTTGGCGGGAGGCGAACAAACTGGTCTTCGTCGACGCCAGTCCGCGTGACCACGACCAGATGATTATCGGCAATTTCGATCTAGCCGGTTTGCTGACGCGTGTCTTGCACGCTGCGCGAAATTCCGCGGCAAAACGTATCGTGCTGGATTCCGTCACCCAGCTCTTCGACCACTTCGTGGCGGAGCAGACGTCGGTGCGTCGGGAGCTCCTGCGCATGGCGACAGCCCTCAAGAAGCAAGGTTTGACGGTGCTGATGACCGCCGAACGCAACAGCGAGTATGGCGAGATATCCCGCCACAGGATCGAGGAATTTGTCGCCGACAATGTGGTCATCCTGCGCAACGCGCTCTATCGCGAGCGGCGCAGGCGCACCATCGAAGTCCTGAAGATGCGAGGCAGCCGCCATGTCGAAGGCGAGGTGCCGATCACGCTTGTTGAGAAGCAAGGCATAGTGGCGGTGCCATTGTCCTCACTACGGCTGGAGCAGCAATCCAGCACGAAACGGGTGACCAGCGGCATTTCGGAACTCGACAGCATGTGCAGCGGCGGATTTTTCCGCGACAGCATCACCCTTGTCAGTGGTGCGACGGGTACCGGAAAGACGCTGCTGGTGACCAATTTTCTCGCCGGCGGCGTAGTGTCTGGCGAACGTGCCTTGCTGGTCGGCTACGAAGAGAGCCGCGGTCAATTGTTCCGCAATGCTCGTGGCTGGGGCGTCGACTTCGAGGCAATGGAGGCGGATGGCCGGCTCAAGGTCATTTGCATCTACCCGGAAGCGCAGAACTTGCCAGACCACCTTTTGATGATCCGCGAGCTCGTGCAGGAGTTCAAACCTGACCGGATCGCGATCGACAGCCTGTCGGCCCTGGAAAGGATCGCGCCAGACTCCGGCTTTCGGGAATTCCTGATCAGCCTCACATCCTTTATCAAGGAACATGAGATCGCTGGCCTTTGTACGGCGACCGACAAGTCGCTCGTCGGCGGCCAGAGTGCCAGCGAACAGCATATCTCGACGCTTACCGACGCCATCATCCTGTTACGTTACATCCAGGAGGGCAATTTCATGCACCGCGGGATCATGGTGCTGAAAATGCGCGGCAGTGAGCACGACAAGCAGATCAGGCGCTTCACGGTCGACGGCGCCGGCATGCATCTCGGTCAGCCCTTCAATGGCGCGCCCGACATATTCGGAGAATCCGCGGCGTCTCGGCGTGAGGAGTAGGCAGTGACGCGCAGCGCAGCCGAAATTCTGGACCCGTCTGCCAACGCATTCTTGACGGGCATCAGCCAACTCAACTTTCGACGCCTGATCGAGACATTGGCCGATGGGATTCTCGTCGTCGATCTGTCGGGAACCGTGCTCTATGCCAATCCGGCGGCGGCCATGATCTTCGGCTATCCGGCTGCCGATCTCGTTCACATTCCACTCGGCCGACCGGTCATATCCGGTGAAACCACCGAAATCACTGTCCACCGCCGCCGTCGGTCACCAGCCGACGTGGAAATCAGGACCGTCGAGGTCAGCTGGGACGGAAAGCCGGCGCTGCTTGCCAGCTTGCGCGACGTCTCGGCGCAGCGAGCTCAGGAGGAGCGTCGACGCCAGTCGCAAAAGCTCGAAGCGATCGGCCGCCTCGCCGCTGGAATCGTTCACGACATTAATAATCTGCTGGCTGTGTTCGAGTCGGGGCTGCGGCTCCTCCAGAAGCAGTTGGCAGGGGAAGCGCCCAACCCGAATTCAGCCATGCTGGTAGAAGAGCTGATCAGCCGGACACGAAATGGCGGTGCGCTTACGCAGCAATTGCTCGCCTTCTCCCGCGGACAATCGCTTTATCCCGAGACCATCGATCTGAATGCTCGAATGGAGGCGCTTAGCATGCTGCTGGAGCGGACTCTGGGGAGCGGCACGCAGGTCAGATGTGACCTCGATCCGGCACTTGATGCTGTCCTCGTCGACGCCAATCAACTCGACGTCGCCATTCTCAACCTGGCTGTCAATGCCAAGGACGCAATGGATGGCAAGGGAACGCTGTCGATCGAGACCAGCAATTCTCCCGCCGATATCGAAGACGTGCCGGCTGCGGCTGCCCGTTTTGTTCGTGTCACCGTAAGCGATACGGGTTGCGGGATGAGCAAGGAGGTCCTTTCCCAGGTGTTCGAGCCGTTCTTCACGACAAAGGGCGACGGGCGGGGAACCGGGCTTGGCCTCAGCCAGGTCTACGGCTTCATCAAGCAGTCCGGCGGGCATATACGGATCGAGAGCGTTGTAGGGACGGGAACGAGCGTACATCTGTTTCTTCCGCGCCCGCCGCGAGCAACGAACGACGAACCGCGATCGTCGGGCGAGATCCGGCGCAAGCGTATGGATGAATAGCCGCCGAATGGGGGCCGCCAAGCGGCAGCCACGATGAGTTGGAGAAAAAGCGGGCCCGATTCCAGGCCCGCAAAAATCTTCGTCAGGCCCTTGAGAACGGACGGTTGCCGAAGAACCAGAGGCTTCCGGCAGCCAGGGCCGCCACGACGGCACCCACGATCACATACGCCCACTTGCCGCTGGACGTATGGAACGCGCCAGGACGAGTGGAAGCGGAGAGAATGCGCTGGCACCCTTGCGCTGGCGAGCTCACCAGCGAGTCAGGTGCCTCGGATGCGGGAGGGAGGCGGCGTCTTCGCTCAAAGTCCATCGACGGATGCTCTGAGACCGGCCACCACGGTGCTGCACGCGACCGCGGCCGACATTGCTGGGAAGCTACTCCGATCGATCCAATTGGCGCAACGCGTCCATTATGGCGTCGAAGCTGACCGGTTCGGTAGCTCCCGGAGGCATGCGCAGTGCCGGCACGGATTCCACCGCCCAGGCATCCGACGCCCATGACGAAAGAACGGCGCGCTTTTCGTGGACGTCCAGCGTCGTGTCGGCCAACACCTCCTGCGAGTGCCCGAAATGCCGTGCCGGATGGAGTAACCGGTCGTCAAGGAAAAGATCAGGGGCCTCGGGCCCGATCGGAAAACTCGTCGAAATGGCTCCTTCCATCGATGGTCCTCCTTCAGATAATCTCCTCTGTTGACGTCGTTGGTGGCTCTTGCCAGTTCCACCAGCAAAATCTCGGACGTTGCCGATCAAATTTCAATGGGGCACCGAGGTCACACGTTCACGATTTTCATCCGTTCGCCCCTATATTTTGAGATCGGTGAAACCATCTGCATGAATCTCAGTTTCTGTCTCCTGAGCCGACGGCGACGGCCGGCCGGCTGGGCAGGAGAACTGATCATGTTCGTGAATTCGAGGAAGGGACTATGCGCCGGTGTGGTGGCGGGAGTTCTGCTGTTCTGTCCCGGGGGCATTGCTCCGCTCACAGCACAGGAGATCCCGAACGACTTCACCGCGATTGTGCGCCAGAAGTTAGCGGCGGTTGTCGCGATCACGACAAGGCAGATCATCCAGGATCAAACGACGCTCAACGATTTTCTCGACCCTTTCAATGGTCGCCCGGGGCCCGCCCAGCCGCAGGTCCGAGAAGCTCTTGGCTCCGGCTTCGTCATCAATCCTGAGGGCTACATCGTCACCAACAACCATGTCGTCGCCGATGCTACCGAGATCCATGTGGTATTCTCGGATAAGGAGACTGCACCCGCGCGACTGGTTGGCCGAGATCCGGGAACCGACATTGCGGTGCTGAAGGTCGATCCGCGGCCCAACATGGCCACAACCGCCTGGGGCGACTCGGACGCAGTTCAGCCCGGCGCCTGGACGATCGCGATCGGCAGTCCGTTTGGGCTCGGCGGGACAGTTACCGTTGGCGTGCTTTCTGCCCGTTCGCGCGATATCCAGGCCGGTCCCTACGACGATTTCCTGCAGACTGATGCCTCAATCAACCGTGGCAATTCAGGCGGCCCCCTGTTTAACGCGCGCGGTGAAGTGATCGGGGTCAACACGGCGATTGTCTCGCCATCGGGTGGCAGCATTGGTATTGGCTTCGCGGTGCCGTCCCGAACTGCCCAGAGCGTCGCCGATCAGTTGATCCGCACGGGCCACATCGAGCGCGGGTTCATCGGCGTTCGTCTCCAGGAGGTCACGCCGTCGATTGCCGCGGCGCTCGGGATACCGGGGAGCAAGGGAGCGCTGGTGGCCTCGGTCGAGCCCGGCAGCCCGGCAGAGAAGGCAGGTATACGGGCAGGTGACGTCATCACCCGTTTTAACGGCAAGGACATCCAAGGCGTCCGTGACCTCACGCTGGCGGCGGCGAGCCAAAAGCCGGGGTCGAAAGCGACTGTGACCAGGAATCGAGATGGCAGCCAGCAGGAGTTGACACTGACAGTCGGTCAACGCAAGGACGAGGAGGGACAGACTGGCGCTGTTCCTGCTCCGGATGCGGCTGACCAACGTCTTGGCCTGTCACTTAGCCCCATTCCGGACGAAGTGCGCCCGCAACTCGGCCTCCAGCCGGGAACCACCGGCGTATTTATCCAGGACGTGGCACCGAACAGCCTCGCAGCCGAGAATGGCCTTCGGCCCGGAGACGTGATCGTCTCGGCCAACAACCGGGATGTGGCACAGCCGTCGGACATCCAGGAGGAGTGGGCAAAATCCCGGCGGCAGAAAAGGCCCATTCTGTTGCGCATAAATAGGCAGGGACAATCGCTCTTCGTTGCCGTGGCCGCATCCTGACGTAGCCTGTCTCAGAATCGAAATTTCTACGGCGTTCAGCAAAGCGACGCACGAAATGCGGCAAGAGCTGCGACCGCGACAGGGCGAACCGGGGAGGAAAGGGTTCTGCTTTCCGCTCTCGGGAAGGCGACCACACCACAAGCGCGGTCTTCTTCCATGAGCGCGGCGAAATCCGCGACGCTCATTCGAGAAGCAGGCGTTCCGCGCTTCGGTCTCAACCCCGTCACAACCCCGTCGTCGACGCCATCGTTCACTAGAATGCTGTCTAATTGTCTTGACCGCGCAGCCACACACCTGGGTATGGCGCGCAGGACGATCTCGGGTGACCTGCTCAAACGCGCCTCGCCGCTCAGGTGGGGGCACATCAGCCTCACAGACATCCACAGCTGGGATACTGAACAATGCGCGAAGGCTTCGGGACGCTTCGCTTGCCAGCAGCAATCCACGGGCGGCGTGATGTTTCTAATTCATTCGGCCTTAGCGTGCGTTCTGAACCGTTCTGACCCCGAACTGGTGGCCTGGCAGTCGGGAACGACGCCTTGCCGCGGGCAGCCGCGGCGTCGCCCACCAGCTCGGGCGCGATCGTCCGGATTTCATGGTGAGATCGATGTCCTCCGAAAGCTCCGAGCTGGCGCGATTTCATGACGGGCTCGACTGCTGCTCGAGACGGCAGTCGGCTGGCAACTTTAGAAAGCCCGCCCGGGCATGCTCCGGGCGGGCTAACAGCATGCTTGTCAGCTCTTGCAGGCGGCCAAAACCCTCAGAGCCTTGTCTGCACTCGAATAGCTCGAGTACATTTTCTTGCCGATGGCCGTCATCTTTACTCCGTCGGGCTTCGAAGAGACCACCGTGCATGTCTTCGTGCTCGTGTCCTTGGCGACCCAATAGTGAGTCGCAGCAATTGCGGGAGCACCCAACAAGCCCATCAGTGCGGCGGCGATTACAAGGGTTCGTTTCATAGCTTCCTCCATTTTTCGTCTTTCAACAGCAGTCCGCCTGCGCCAAAGTTCGAGCAGCGGACGACACGACCGGACGGGTGAGCGACGAGTACGTCCGGGCGGCGAATGAACGATGATTGTTCCAGCCGAAATTTATTGCCGGCCCCAAATTCTGCTTGCCAATGCAGCCTCTTGTTGCAGGCGCATGACTCGCTTGCGATGGCCAGCCACTCCGCAACATACTCACTGTGAACCGGCCGGAAGGCCTCGCGACGGGCGGCGATAGGTCGGCGCTAATCGGCGTCGGGCGAGTTCCGCCACAGCCTCGAAAGACTGGATGGCCGAAGTTCGCGAAAGGAGAAGCGCAGGGTTACGACGGTCGCAAGGCGTGTCGCCTGCGAGCCGAGGGGAAACGGCCTGACGAGGGCTGGGATCCACCACTATTTGCCGATCATGGCGGGCTGCTCAGATGCCTTTCTACGCTCCGGCCGTTCTGGAACAATATGTCCTTTTGCAAGTTTGGACGGCTCATGAAGGAGTAACGAAATGTCAGAATCGCGCGAATGGTTTGTCCAGTGGCTCAGGGATGCTCATGCCATGGAGGAGCAGGCTGAGACCATGCTCAATGGGCAATTGAGCCGTATAGAAAATTATCCTGAGCTCAGCAGCCGAATTCGGCAACATCTCGAGGAGACGGTGCAGCAGGCCGCCCGGCTCAAGACCTGCCTCGACCGCATCGGGCAAGGGCCCTCCCGGCTGAAGGATGCCGGTGGAAAGCTGACAGCGATGGCGCAATCAATGAGCGGCATCTTCGCTGGCGACGAGGTCATGAAAGGATCGCTTGCGAGCTACACGTTCGAGCACATGGAGATCGCCTCCTACACAATTCTCATCGCCGCTGCTCGATCCCTGGGTGAGACAGAGATCGCGCGCGTATGCGAGCAGAACCTGCGAGAAGAAATCGCCATGGCCGACTGGTTGAAAGACCATCTCCCGTCTACGGCCGAGCGGTTCCTTGCGCGAGCCGATACGGAAAGCGAGAGCGCTAAGCGCTGACCATCGTCGACGCTTGCTTGCCACTTGGCCTCCGTAGCCCGGCCATCCCACGGTCCCCCGGCTTAGATGCTCGCTTGAAAACAGGTTCGGGCAAGAAGCGTGCAGTCCGAAGCTGAAGGTGGCTGCCGGTTCTGCTGCTGCGATGGAAAACCAAGACGGTCGCGGGATCCGCCCGCGCCGGCTGTAATCTTGCGGCTGTTGCGGGAAGCGAGCAAATCAGAGTTTTCCCGCTTGACCGAGCCGGGATCCAAGATCGCGGCGACAGCCCATCTAGGATTGCGCCCGATCTCCGTTAGCTTCGGCTCGCCATCGTGAACGTCGTCTGCTTCGGCCTGCCCGAGGGCGGTGACCGCAAATAAGTGGTGACGACAAGGGGTTGCCGATCGCGAAGCAGCTTGGCAGATGTCGCGGAGAGGCGCTTTGACCGGAACGCCCATGCATGCGTGCGCGGCATACACCAGACCTCCCGTCAACTTGCTTCGGCGATCTTGCTGAGAAAAGCTGCCAAGCTCTGCTGCGGATCCTCATCGTCCCCAGCCACGACGTTGAGC
>NZ_JAMYMV010000120.1:0-9997 GCF_040318715.1 Mesorhizobium sp. M1050
CCCACCCCCCCCCCCGCGCGCCCCCCCCGCCCCCCCCCCCCCCCCCCGCGCCCCCCGCGGCCGCCCCACACAGGCCGGCGGGGGCCGGGCGGGCCCCCCCCCCCCCCCCCCCCCCCGCGACCATTACCGAACGCGCCGGGCGTTTCAGCAGGGCGCGCCACCCTTGAACGCGGAAAGGAGACAGCAATGCGCCATCAGAATGCCACGGCGTATCGCTTCCTCGCGCCCTATCTGCTGATCTTTGCGGTCTTCTGGGTGTGGCCGATCATCAGCTCCTTCATGATCTCCTTCCAAGCGACGCGCACCGTGCCGTGGCGGTTCGCGCCCGGCTTCAACTGGGGCCGATTGATTGGCGATCCGGCCTTCTTCAACGCGCTTGAGAACACGCTGCTGATCCTGGTGATCCAGGTGCCGGTGATGATTTCGCTGGCGCTCGTCATGGCGGTGCTGTTGAATTCGCCGCTTTTGAAGGCGCGCGGCCTTTACCGCTTCGCCTTCTTCGCCCCGGTCGTGGTTGGCGAGGTCGCCTATTCGGCGGTGTTCCGGCTGATGTTCAACCTCGATTTCGGCATCATCAACAAGCTCTTGAACAGCGTCGGCCTGCCCAAGATCGACTGGTTTTCCAACGTCACGCCGGCGATGGCGCTGATCATGATCGCGGTGACCTGGCGCTGGGCCGGTTACAACGCCATCATCCTGCTCGCCGGTATGCAGTCCATACCCGAAGATGTCTACGAGGCGGCAACGCTCGACCGTGTCAGCAAGCTCAAGCAATTCTTCCATATCACCCTGCCGCTCCTCAAGCCGGTCATCGTGTTTTGCCTGGTGCTGTCGATCATCGGCACCATGCAGCTGTTCACCGAGCCATTCCTGATCACCGAGCGGGGCGGCCCGGGAGGCGGCACGGAGACGCTTGGCCTGCTGCTCTATCGCCAGGGTTTCCGGTCGCTCAACTTCGGCTACGCGTCGGCCGTTGCCTACACCATGGCCGGCCTGGCAATCGCCATCACGCTGGTGCAGCTGTGGCTGACGAGGGAGCCGAAATGAGCTCGCGCTCCTCCACCAGGCTGGGACGCAGCATTGCGCTGCATCTGTTCCTGACGCCGCTGGCGCTGATCTGGCTGTTTCCGCTGTGGATGATGGTGGTATTTTCGACCATGCCGGACAACGGCATCTTCAGCCCCGGCATCGAGCTGTTGCCGCACGGCAATTTCATTGACAATTTCAACAATCTGCAGCGGGACACCAACTTCGTCGGCGCCATCGGCATTTCGGTTTCGGTGGCGGTTACCTACACCATCCTGTCGGTGCTGCTGACGTCGATGGCCGGCTGGGCACTGGCTCGTTACCAGTTCTTCGGCAAAGGCGCGATTGTCGCCATTATCCTCGGCACCATCACGCTTCCCTATGCGGTCGTGCTGATCCCGCAATTCATCATGGTGGCGCGCGATTTCAAGCTCGCCAACACGTGGGTGGCGCTGATCGTGCCGCCGCTGTTCAATTCGCTCGGCGTGCTGTTCATGCGGCAGAGTTTTTCGATGATGCCGGACGACCTCTTCGATGCGGCGCGCGTCGAAGGCGTGAAGGAATGGCGCATCTTCCTGTTCGTTGCGCTGCCCTTGGCGCGGCCGATGCTGGCGGCGCTCGCCATCATCCTGTTCCTCGCCTCCTGGAATAATTATCTGTGGCCGCTTTTGATCAACAGCCAGCCCGGTTCAATGACGGCGCCGGTGGCGCTCGGCACGCTGATCGGGCTCACCAAGGTGTCATGGGGCGGCATCATGGCGGGCGCGGTGATGCTGACTGTGCCGATGCTCGTCGTCTTCGTGCTGCTGCAGCGCCATTTCATCGCCGGCATCGCCGCCGGCGCAGTCAAGTAAGGGGCAGAATGGCAACGGTCACGCTCAACAATGTCGTCAAGCGCTTCGGCCTCTTCGAGGTTGTCCACGGCGCCAGCATCGACATCGAGGACGGCGAGTTCGTCGTCTTTGTCGGCCCGTCCGGCTGCGGCAAGTCTACGCTGCTCAGAATGATCGCCGGGCTCGAGGACATCAGCGGCGGCGAGATCGCCATCGGCGGCAAGGTGGTGAACGATGTAGAGCCAGCCGACCGCGGCATCGCCATGGTGTTCCAGTCCTACGCACTCTATCCGCACATGAGCGTCGAACAGAACCTCTCTTTCGGCCTGCGCATGACCGGCAACCCGAAAGCCGATACCGATCGGCGGATAAAGCGCGCGGCCGAGATCCTTCGCATCAGCGAATTGATGGACAGGCGGCCGAAAAAACTCTCCGGCGGCCAGCGCCAGCGCGTCGCCATAGGTCGCGCCATCGTGCGCGAGCCGCAGGTCTTCCTGTTCGATGAGCCGCTCTCCAATCTCGACGCCGAATTGCGCGTCCAGATGCGGGTCGAGATCTCTCGGCTGCACAAGGAACTCGGCGCCACCATGATCTATGTCACGCACGACCAGACCGAGGCGATGACGCTCGCCGACAGGATCGTCGTGATGCGCGCCGGCCATATCGAGCAGATCGGCCGGCCGCTCGATCTCTACGACAATCCCGACAACCAGTTCGTTGCGGGCTTTGTCGGCTCGCCGAAGATGAACTTCATCAAGGCTCATATTGTTGGACACGATGCGCGCGGCGTGATGGTCGAACTGGCGGGTCAGGAGAAGACCCGTTTCACGCAGCCGCTGACAGGCGCTACGCCCGAAGTGGGTAGCAAGGTCATCGTCGGCGTGCGGCCCGAACATTTCGGCAACGCGGGAGAAGGTGGCGCCGACCTCGTCGTCGGCATCGACGTGATTGAGCACCTCGGCGGCACGAGCTTCCTCTACACCAGAACGGCCAATGGTGAAGACGTGGTGATCCAGCGCGACGCCGCAAAAGTTCCCGATGCGTCCGAGATCACCGTTTCCATCCGCAAATCCTACCTGTTCGACGAAAAAGGACTGCGGCTGCGCTGACCGGCCGCCCTTTCCAGCCTTCAAGGAGAATGACAATGACTGCAACCACGCCCATTCGCTGGGGCATCCTCGGACCGGGCAGCATCGCCCAGTCCTTTGCCGGTGGCGTGGCCGATTCGCGCACCGGAAAGCTGGTCGCCATCGGTGCCCGCAATCCCGCCAAGCCTGGCCTCGCCGAGAGTTTCCCCGGCGCCCGCATCCTCGACGGCTACGATGCGCTGCTTGCTGATCCCGAAGTCGATGTGGTCTACATTTCGATACCGCATCCCGGCCATGCGCAATGGGCGATCAAGGCGGCCGAGGCAGGAAAGCATGTGCTGTGCGAAAAGCCGCTTGCACTGACCGCCTTCGAGGCCGACGCCATGATGCATGCCGCGCGCAAGGCCGGCACGTTTCTCGGCGAAGCCTTCATGTACCGGCTGCACCCGCAGACGCTGAAGCTGGTCGAGCTGATCAGGTCCGGTGTCATCGGCGAGATCAGGATGATCAAGTCGAGCTTCGGTTTCGCCATGCCGGGCTTCATGCCGCAGCACCGGCTCTACGCCAACGATCTTGCCGGCGGCGGCATTCTTGACGTCGGCGGCTATCCCGTCTCGATGGTGCGGTTGATTGCCGGCGCCGCCGCCGGAAAACCCTTCGCCGAGCCTGACAAGGTCGTCGGCACCGCTCATCTTGGCCAGTCCGGCGTCGACGAATGGGCCTCGGCGCTGATGCATTTCCCCGGCGGCATCGTCGCCGAAGTCTCCTGCAGCATCTCGCTCAAACAGGACAATGTTCTGCGCATCCTGGGCACCAAAGGCCGCATCGAGGTGCCGGACTTCTGGTTCGCTGGCGGCAACCGCAACGTCGGCCTGGGCCAGATCGACGTCATTGCATCCGATGGCTCGCGCGAGACCATCAGCGTCAACGAGAAGCGCCATGTCTATTCCTTCGAGGTCGACGCGGCCGGCGAGGCCATCCGCGCCGGGCGGCAGGAATTCGCCTGGCCGGGCATGGCGTGGGCGGAAAGCCTCGGCACTTTGCGTGTGCTGGACAGATGGCGGGCGGCGGCCGGCCTCGAATACGAGATCGAGAAGGCCCAACAACGCATCAACACCATTTCTGGCCGGCCTTTGCGATCAGGCGGCACGGCGATCGCCAAGCGCAAGATACCGGGCCTGTCGAAGCCGGCGTCGGTAGTGGCGCTCGGCTTCGAGGATTTCCGTACGTTTTCCTCGGGCTCGATCCTGCTCGACGCCTTTTTCGAGGGCGGCGGCAATCTCTTCGACACCGGTTATGTCTACGGCGCCGGTTATACCGAGAAGCTGCTTGGCGAGTGGCTGAAGAACCGCGGCGTGCGCGCGCAATCGGTGGTCATCGCCAAGGGCGCCCACTCGCCGCTCTGCTATCCCGATGTGATCGGCAAGCAGCTCGACCAGTCGCTCGACCGCCTGCAGACCGACCATGTCGATGTCTATTTCATGCACCGCGACAATCCGGACGTGCCGGTCGGCGAATTCGTCGATGCGATGGATCGCGAGGTAAAGGCTGGCCGCATCCGCGGCCCGTTCGGCGGCTCGAACTGGACGATGGAACGCATGGACGAGGCCATTGCCTATGCCGAACGCACCGGCAAGCAAAAGCCCGGCGCGCTATCCAACAATTTCTCGCTGGCCGAAATGCTGGAGCCGATCTGGGCTGGCTGCGTCACGTCCTCCACGGATGCGTGGAAGGCCTGGCTGACATCTAGGCAGATGCCGAACTTCGCCTGGTCGAGCCAAGGACGCGGCTTCTTCACCGACCGCGCTGGGCGCGACAGGCTCGACAACGAGGAACTGGTACGTGTCTGGTACTCGGAGCGGAATTTCGGCCGCCGCGACCGGGCGATCGACCTTGCCGCGAGACTCGGCAAGAGCCCGATCCATGTTGCGCTCGCCTATGTGCTTGCTCAGCCCTTCCCATCCATACCGCTGATCGGGCCGCGCACGCTGGACGAGTTGGACGACAGCCTGCGCGCCCTCGACATCACGCTTTCGCAGGCCGATCTCGAGTGGCTGGATGGCGGCAGTCTGCGCGCAGCCTAGCTGCCTGTCTACCGGCGGCGGCGTCAGGTACCGTCATCGGACGCCCTGACGCCGCGCCTGGCCGGGGTTCTCATGCTGGCGTACATGCCGGTGGTGCGGAATTGGCTTGGCGTTATGCCGTAACAGCGGCGGAAGACCTTTGAAAAATAGTTGGCGTCCTCGAAGCCGCAGAGGATGGCGACTTCCTTCACCGGCAGAAAATCCACCTTGGTCAGCAGCTTCGCGGCACGTTGCAGGCGCTGCTGCAGCACGAACTCGGCGGGCGGCACGCCTTCGCTTTCGGCGAAACAGCGCGAAAAATGGGCCCTGCTGAGGCCGCTGATCTGGACCAGGTCCGCCACCGGCAGCGGTTTGTCGAGATTGGCACCGATGTGATCGATCACCGGCTGCATGACGCTCTGTTTTTCGGTAAAGGCGTGGGAGCCGAAGACATCGTCATAGAGCGCCATCGCAGCCTCGTAGGCTATCGCCGAAGCAGCGCCCGGCGAAGCAGCCCCTTTGATCAGGCGCAGGCTGCAATCGGCAAGATGATCGATCGTCGCCGGCTGCAGCCGAAATACAGGACCCGAGACGCTGAGGATCGACTTGTGGATGCGCAGCGCTTCCTCGCCGTTCATCGAAATCCAGAAAAACTCCCAGCGCTCATCCCCAGCCAGCCAGTAGCGGTGGTTGTGCGGCACCAGCACCAGCAATGTGTCGTTCTTCTGCAGGCGATAGTTGCGGTTTTCGTAGCGCAGCCGGCCGGCTCCGCTGATCGTATGCTGGAGCACCGTGAACGGTGTCTGGCCGCGCTTGCGGCCGTCCCAATCATAGATTTCGTCCTCGCGCACCTCGTAGCCCGTGCTCGTCGGCATAGCGTGCAGGCGCTGGCGACCGCGCGGCAGCGAGATCGTACGCATGGATTGTCCGTTGGCTATCAAATCATGCAGCACAAAATTACCCTCGAAAGCATAATCCTTCTCTGGTCGCGCTCGCGAATAAGCGCATAATCCCCGTCGAAAAGCGAGAGAGATCCGCAGTCGAGGAGCGGACAGGGAGGTTGGTGAGCCGGATTCCGGCTTGTCGCGCATACATGTCACGGCATGTGGCTACAACTTCCCATTGTCATTCCTTGCCTGCAATTCGAATGGAATGAGGTGCGGCTGATGAGTTTCAAAATCGCTATCATCGGTGCGGGCAGCGTCGGCTTCACCAAGAAATTGTTCACCGACATCCTATGCGTGCCCCGAATTCAAGGACATCGAATTCGCGTTGACCGATGTCAGCGAGCACAATCTTCAGATGATCAAGGCGATCCTCGACAGGATCGTCGAGGCAAACAGATTGCCGACCAAGGTGACGGCGACCACCGACCGCCGCAAGGCGCTCGAAGGCGCACGCTACGTCATCAGCTGCGTGCGGGTCGGAGGCCTCGAAGCCTATGCCGACGATATCCGCATTCCGCTGAAATATGGCATCGACCAGTGCGTCGGCGATACGATTTGCGCCGGCGGCATTCTCTATGGCCAGCGCAACATCCCGGTGATCCTGGATTTCTGCAAGGACATCCGCGAGGTCGCCGAGACGAACGTCAAATTCCTGAACTACGCCAACCCGATGGCGATGAACACCTGGGCAGCGATCGAATACGGCAAGGTCGACACCGTCGGGCTCTGCCACGGGGTCCAGCACGGAGCCGAGCAGATCGCCGAGGTCCTCGGCGCGAAGTCCAGGCAGGAACTCGACTATGTCTGTTCAGGCATCAACCACCAGACCTGGTTCATCGACCTGCGCCTGAACGGCCGCCCCATCGGCAAGGACGAATTGGTGGCCGCCTTCGAGGCGCATCCGGTCTATTCGCAACAGGAGAAGCTGCGCATCGATGTCCTGAAGCGCTTCGGCGTCTATTCGACCGAAAGCAACGGCCATCTTTCCGAATATCTGCCCTGGTATCGCAAACGTCCCGACGAGATTACGCGCTGGATCGACATGTCCGACTGGATCCACGGTGAAACGGGCGGCTATCTTCGCTACTCCACCGAAACCCGCAACTGGTTCGAAACGGAATATCCGCAGTTCCTCGAAGCGGCGTCAAAGCCGATCGACCCGGATAAACGCTCCAACGAGCATGCCAGCCATATACTGGAGGCGCTGGAGACCAACCGCGTCTATCGCGGCCACTTCAACGTCAAGAACGATGGGGTGATCACCAACCTGCCGCAGGATGCCATCGTCGAGTCGCCCGGCTTCGTCGACCGTTTCGGCATCAACATGGCGGCCGGCATCACGCTGCCGGAAGCCTGCGCCGCCACCTGCATTTCCTCCATCAACGTCCAGCGCATGTCGGTTCATGCCGCGATATCAGGCGACATCGATCTGTTGAAGCTCGCCGTGCTGCACGACCCGCTGGTCGGCGCGGTTTCGACGCCGGAGGAGGTCTGGCAGATGGTCGACGAAATGGTCGTCGCCCAGGCGGCCTGGCTGCCGCAATATGCCCATGCGGTTCCGGCCGCCAGGGAGCGGCTGTCGACATCTCAGGTGAAGACCCGCGAGTGGGCGGGCGCTGCACGGCGCAGCGTTCGCTCGATCGAGGAATTGCGAGCCGAAAAAGCTGCGCTGGCGCAAGCCGGCTGAAACCACATGCGGTGACGGTGGATCTACGGGAGGCGGATCCACTGCCAGAAAGCCGTTTGAGTTCGAGGAGAAGCGGAGCGGATGCAAACGCTCCGGAACAAACAAGAGGGAGAGAGACAGTGAGGAATTTACGCAATATCGGTCTTGCTGCCGGACTGGCGCTGAGCGTCTCGGTCTCGGCACTCAGTGTATACGCTAGCGAACCGACGGTTCCGCCGGCGCCGACACCGTTCCCCGCCGAGGGCAAGATCCACTATGTGGCGCGTGACTCCATTCTGGAGTTCAAGGCGCTCCCCGAATATCACGAGCCGGACTGGGTCACCGATAAATACGTCAAGACCGGCAAGCTGCCGCCGCTCAAGGACCGGCTGCCGAAAGAACCGCTGGTCTTCAAGACGGGCAACATGCAGGACGGCATCGGCGTCTACGGCGATACGATGCGCCATGTCATCGGCGGGCGGCCGGAGGGCTGGAACTACGGCGCCGGCCAGACCCAAGGCTGGGGCGGCATCGATATCGGCCTTTCCGAATGCCTGACGCGCACCGCACCGCTGTTCCAGGTCGAGGCGAAGGACACCGAGCCGTTGCCGAACCTGGCCAGGAGCTGGGACTGGTCGAAGGACGGCCACAAGCTGACCATGCACCTGGTCGAAGGCGCCAAATGGTCGGATGGCGTTGCCTTCAATGCCGACGATGTCATGTTCTACTGGGACGACGAGGTCGTCGACCCGAACGTCTCGCCGCTGAACGGAGCGACGCCGGAAACTTTCGGTGTCGGCACGACGCTGAAGAAGATCGACGACTACACCGTCGAGTGGACCTTCAAGGAGGCGTTTCCGAAACAATATCTCTACGCGATGGCATACGGCACCTTCTGCCCGGGTCCTTCGCACATCCTGAAGCCGCAGCATCCGAAATATTCGAAGAACACCTACGATCAGTTCAAGAACGCCTTCCCGCCGGAATATATGAACCTGCCGGTAATGGGCGCCTGGGTGCCGGTCGAATACCGGCCTGACGATATCATCGTCCTGCGTCGCAACCCCTATTATTGGAAAGTCGACGAGAAGGGCAACCAGCTGCCTTACCTCAACGAGCTGCAGTACAAACTGTCGACCTGGGCCGACCGCGACGTCCAGGCGGTCGCCGGCTCGGCTGACTTTTCCAATCTGGAACAGCCGGAAAACTTCGTCGCCTCGCTGAAGCGCGCGGCAGAGGCCAATGCGCCCGCACGCCTGGCCTTCGGCCCGCGGCTCATCGGCTACAATTTGCGCATGAACTTTTCCGCCAATGGCTGGGGCAACCCGGACGCGCGCGGACAAGCTGTGCGCGAGCTGAACCGCAACGAGGACTTCCGCAAGGCCATCACCATGGCGCTCGACCGCAAGGCGCTCGGCGACTCGCTGGTCAAGGGGCCGTTCACCGCCATCTACCCCGGCGGACTGTCGTCGGGCACCAGCTTCTATGACCGCAATTCGACGGTCTACTATCCCTTCGATCTCGATGGCGCCAAGGCCGAACTGGCCAAGGCAGGCCTCAAGGACACCGACGGCGACGGTTTCGTGAACTTCCCTTCCGGCACCGCCGGCGGCAAGAACGTCGAGGTCGTGATGTTGGTCAACAACGACTACACCACCGACAAGAGCCTTGCCGAAGGCGTCGTCGCCCAGATGGAAAAGCTTGGGATTCGGGTCGTGCTCAACGGGCTCAACGGTACTCAGCGCGACGCTTCGCAATATTCCGGCCGCTTCGACTGGCTGGTCCGGCGCAACGACCAGGAACTGACCTCGGTGGTGCAGAACACCGCGCAGCTCGCCCCGGTCGGTCCGCGCACCAGCTGGGACCATCGCGCGCCGGAAAACGGTGAGGTCGATTTGATGCCTTTCGAAAAGGACCTCGTCGACATCGTCAACAAGTTCGTCTCGACGCAGGACAATGACCAACGCGCCAGCCTGATGAAACAGTTTCAGAAGATCTCGACGGAACACGTCTACAATGTCGGTCTGACGGAATATCCTGGCGCGCTGATCGTCAACAAGCGTTTCTCGAACATTCCGCAGGGCACGCCGATCTTCATGTTCAACTGGGCCGAGGATTCGATCATTCGCGAACGGGTCTTTGTCGCCGCCGACAAGCAGGCGAAATACGAGTTGTTCCCTGAGGAGCTGCCCGGCAAGCCCGGAGAAAAAGGCCCGATGGATTAGGTTTACCTCCCCTGACTGAGAGAATTGGGGCCGCCCCCCCGGGGGGGCCCCGCAAACGTCAACACCCCCCGCCACCAAAAGGCCCGTAAGGGGCGTCAAAGGAACCGGCCCGCCAGGGTTGGGTTTCGGGGCACCCGCAATGCGGCGGG
>NZ_JAMYMV010000121.1:0-9932 GCF_040318715.1 Mesorhizobium sp. M1050
CGCGCATGCCCCCGCCCCCCCCCGGCGGGGGGCGGGGCGGCGCCGGGCGTTGCGCGGCTGCGGCCTACCCGCACCACGTCAGCTATTGCCATTGCGGCGATTGCCGGCGGGCGAGCGGCGCGCCGGTATCGGCCTTTGTCGGCTTCCTGGCCGGTCAGGTCGCGTTCACCGGCAAGGCGCTGAAGATGTTCGAGAACGGCCCGGTGACGCGCTCGTTCTGCGGCATCTGCGGCTCACCCATCGCCTATGTCGACGAGCGGCTGGAGGACGACATCTATTTCATGCTCGGCGCCATGGACATGCCGGCCGATTTCAAGCCGACGCTGCATGCCTATGTCAGCGAGCAGCTTCCCTTCCTGCATATCTCCGACGACCTGCCGAGACATCTGAAAACAAGCGTCAAAAGACCAGACGGAACAATCCAATGAAATTCACCCTCTCCTGGCTCAAGGATCATCTCGAGACCGACGCCTCGCTCGACGAGATCGTCGAGCGGCTGACCTCGATCGGCCTCGAAGTCGAGCATGTCGACGACAAGTCGAGCCTGAAACCCTTCGTCATCGCCAAGGTGCTGACGGCGGTCCAGCATCCCGATGCCGATCGGCTGCGTGTGCTGACCGTGGATACGGGCGACGGCAAGCCACCGGTGCAGGTCGTCTGCGGCGCGCCCAATGCCCGCGCCGGTCTGATCGGCGCCTTTGCCGCGCCCGGCACCTATGTTCCCGGCATCGACGTGACGCTGACGGTCGGCAAGATCAGGGGCGTCGAAAGCCATGGCATGATGTGTTCTGAGCGCGAGCTGGAACTTTCCGACGAGCACCACGGCATCATCGACCTGCCTGAGGATGCGCCTGTCGGCACCAGCTTCGCTGCCTATGCGCATCTCGACGATCCGGTCATCGAGATCAACCTGACGCCGAACCGGCCGGACGCCACCAGCGTCTATGGTATCGCAAGGGATCTGGCGGCGAGCGGGCTTGGCCGCCTCGTCGGCGGCGCCATCATGCCCCATGTCGGCGCCGGCATGTGCCCGGTCAAGGTGACGATCGTGGCGCCGGAACTCTGCCCCGGCTTCGCGCTGCGGCTGGTCAAGGGCGTCAAGAACGGCCCGTCACCGAAATGGCTGCAGCAGCGGCTGATCGCCATTGGTCTGAGACCCATCAGCGCGCTGGTCGACATCACCAACTACGTCACCTTCGACCGCGGCCGGCCGCTGCATGTGTTCGACGCCAAGAAGGTTGCCGGCAACCTAGTCGTACGCCGCGCGCGCGATGGCGAAAAGGTACAGGCGCTCGATGGCCGCGAATACACGCTGACACCGGAGATGTGCGTCATAGCAGACGACAATGGCGTCGAGTCGATCGCCGGCATCATGGGCGGCGAGCATTCGGGCTGTGACGAGAGCACCACTGACGTGCTTATCGAATCCGCCCTTTGGGATCCGATCACCACCGCCCGCACCGGCCGCACGCTTGGCATCATCACCGACGCGCGCTACCGCTTCGAGCGCGGCGTCGATCCCGAATTCATGGTGCCCGGCGTCGAACTGGCGACCAGATTGGTGCTCGATTTCTGCGGCGGCACGCCGACGGAGATCGAAGTGGCAGGCTATGCCGGCCACACGCCCAGGATCGTCTCCTTCCCGCTCTCGGAAGTGAAGCGGCTGACCGGCATCGAAGTGCCAACATCGGAGAGTCGCCATATCCTGTCGCGCCTTGGCTTCAGGCCTGAGGGCTCGGGTGACGTCATCGATGTGGCGGTGCCGTCCTGGCGTCCGGATATCGACGGCAAGGCCGACCTGGTCGAGGAGGTGATGCGTATCCACGGCGTCGACAACATCGCCCCGCAGCCGCTCGGCGCGCATGACGCGGTCAACGCAAGGATACTCACCACGCTGCAGGTCCGCACCCGCACGGCCAAGCGAGCGCTTGCCGTACGCGGCATGATGGAAGCCGTCACCTGGTCGTTCATACCGGCCAGGCACGCCGAACTGTTCGGCGGTGGCCAGACGGCATTGAAACTCGCCAACCCGATCGCCGCCGACATGTCCGACATGCGGCCCTCGCTTTTGCCGGGGCTGATCGCCGCTGCCCAGCGCAACGCCGACAGGGGCATCGGCGACGTGGCGCTGTTCGAAGTTTCGGGCACCTATGAAGGCGATGGCGCGGACCAGCAGCGGCGCGTGGCCGCCGGGGTGCGCCGCGGTACCGCCAAGCTCGACGGCTCCGGCCGCAATTGGGCCGGCAATTCCGGTCCGGTCGGCGTGTTCGACGCCAAGGCCGACGCCATCGCCGCGCTCGAAGCCTGCGGTGCGCCGGTCGAGCGGCTGCAGATCGAGGCGGGTGGTCCGGCCTGGTATCATCCCGGCCGTTCCGGTACGATCAAGCTCGGCCCGAAAACCGTGCTCGGCACCTTCGGTGAATTTCACCCGAAGACGCTTGAGGGCCTCGACGCTTCCGGGCCGCTCTGCGGTTTCGAAGTGTTCGTCGATGCCGTGCCCGAGCCGAAGGCCAAGCCGACGAAGACCAAGCCGAAGCTCGAGCTCTCCGCCTTCCAGATGGTCAAGCGCGACTTCGCTTTCGTCGTCGACAAGACCCTCGAGGCCGGCACGCTGGTGCGCGCAGCGCTCGCCGCCGACAAGAAGCTGATATCAGGCGTTTCGGTCTTCGATATTTTCGAAGGGGCATCGCTCGGAGCGGGCAAGAAGTCGATCGCCATCGAAGTATCGATCCAGCCGGTCGAGAAGACGTTGACCGACGAGGATTTCGAGGCGCTGGCCAAGCGCATCGTCGATAATGTCGGCAAGCAGACCGGCGGCGTTCTGCGCGGCTAGAGCAATTCTGGGAAAACTGCGTAGCGATTTTCCCGGTAAAAACGCATAGCGCTTTCCCTTGGGGATTGCGCAGGAACCAAGACTTGCAGGCAGGTGGCGAATCGCCGTCCAAAGGGCGATGGACCATCTGCGCTATTCCGGCCTTCCTTTCGAAACGCAACGCACGGCGTTTCTTGAGATCGTCTCGGCCGATCCGCTTGTTCGCGAAGCGCTGACGCATGCCCGCGCGCTTGGTCTTGCCGACTGGCTGATCGTCTCCGGCGCTCTCTACAACTCTGTCTGGAACCATCTGACCGGCAAGCAGCCGGGCTATGGCATCAAAGATGTCGACCTGTTCTATTTCGATGACAGCGACCTGTCTTATGAGGCGGAGGACGCGGTGATCCGCCGCGCGGCGGCGCATTTCGAAGGACTGCCTCTGCCGGTCGAGGTGCGCAACCAGGCGCGGGTGCATCTGTGGTATCCGCAGAAGTTCGGTCAATCCTGCCCGCGCTACACGAGCTCCAGCGAATCCGTCAGCTATTTCGCCTCTAAGACCCACGCGGTCGGTGTGCGACACGACGCGGACGGGCAGCTCGATCTGGTTGCGCCGTTCGGGCTCGACGACATCTTCTCGTTCCGCATCGTGCCGAACCGGGTGATGGACAATCAGCGCACGCATGAGGTGAAGGGCAAGCGTGCGAAGGAGACCTGGCCGGAGATTTCAGTGGTGCCGTGGTAGAAGTGCCGGAATAAGAAAATGTCGGCGCGAGGCACCCCCCTCTGGCCTGCCGGCCATCTCCCCCGCAAGGAGGGAGATTGGCAGCTTCGGCCTTGTCGCTCCTCTTGCAACCTTGGCGATTGGCGAAAGCAGCAACGGCATCCGATCTCCCCCCTTGCGGGGGAGATGTCCGGCAGGACAGAGGGGGGTGTTTCGCGCTGACTTCTCGCAACCTTCGCTGTCACGTTCGCATGAAAAAGGGGCGCCGAAGCGCCCCTCCAACGGTGACCTGACTCACCCATTCACCAGCGCCAGCAACTCCTCGGTGTAGCGCTTGCCAACGACCTTGTCCGGCGACAGCGCATCGCCTATGGCCGCTACCTCGGCAGCGCTCAGCTCGATCTCCGCCGCAGCCGTGTTCTGCTCAAGATGGCGGATCTTGCGCGCGCCGGGGATCGGCACGATGAAGTCGCCCTGGTGCAGCACCCAGGCCAGCGCCAGCTGTGCCGTGGTCACGCCCTTTTCAGCCGCCAGCTTCTCCAGCGTGGCGACAACCTTGGCATTCGCCGCCATCGCATCAGCCTGGAAACGCGGCAGGCCACGGCGCCAGTCGTCGTCGCTCAGTGCCTCGGGCTTGGCGATCGTGCCGGTCAGCAGGCCACGGCCGAGCGGGCTGTAAGGGACAAAGCCGATGCCGAGTTCGCGGCAGACGGCGAACACCTCGTCTTCCGGGTCGCGGCTCCACAGTGAATATTCGCTCTGCACGGCTGATATCGGATGCACGGCATGCGCCCGGCGGATAGTCGCGGCACTCGCCTCCGACAGGCCGAGCGCGCGCACCTTGCCTTCGCGCACCAGTTCGGCCATGGCGCCGACCGTATCCTCGATCGGCACGTTGGGATCGACGCGATGCTGGTAGTAAAGGTCGATGACGTCGGTGCCCAATCGCTTAAGCGACGCCTCGGCAACGGCCTTGACGTGCTCGGGACGGCTGTCGACACCGGCCATGCGATCGATGCCGGTGCCTTCTTCCAGGATCTTGAAGCCGAACTTGGTCGCGATCGTCACCTTGTCACGCACCGACTTCAGCGCCTTGCCGAGCAGGATCTCGTTCTCGAAGGGGCCGTAGACTTCCGCCGTGTCGAAGAAGTTGACGCCGATCTCGACGGCGCGGTGCAGGGTGGTGATCGCGTCGGCTTCCGCCTGGCCGCCATAGGCGAAGCTCATGCCCATGCAGCCGAGGCCGACCGGATAGACGTTCAATTCAGTTCCTAGCTTGCGGGTTTGCATCACGCGTCTCCTTGTTGTGATGCCTGGAAGATAGCGCCTTGCTTTGCGTTCGATAATACGTTCATGTGTGTACGGGTTGTTCTAAAAAGTAGATCAATGAACCGAGCACATCTTTCACAGCTGGCAGTGCTGGCAACCGTTGCCCAATGCGGCAGCTTTCGCGGCGCGGCCAAGGAATTGGCAATCGCGCCGTCGGCGGTAAGTCACGCCGTGTCCAGCCTGGAAACACGGCTTGGCGTACGCCTGTTGGCGCGCAGCACCCGCAGCGTCGCGCCGACGGAAGAAGGCGCGCAGTTGCTGGAGCGATTGCGCCCAGCTCTTTCGGAGATCGACCTGGCGCTGGAGACGGCGATCGAAGCGCGCGATCGGCCTGCCGGCAATCTGCGGCTCAGCGTACCCCGTACGGCAGCGCATCTGGTGCTGACGCCACGGCTTGGCGCTTTTGCCGCGGCCTATCCCGACATCGTGCTGGAGATCGCCATCGAGGACCGCTTCACCGATGTCGTCGAAGGCGGTTTCGATGCCGGCGTTCGGCTCGGCGAGAGTCTGCAACGTGACATGATCGCGGTGCGGATCGGGCCGGACATTCGTGGCGCGGTGGTGGGCGCCCCATCCTATTTCGAGGCCATGCCCAGACCGCGCCACCCGCGCGACCTTGCCGACCATCGCTGCCTCCGCTTCCGCTTCTCCAGCGGCATCCTTTACCGCTGGGAGTTCGAGAGGAATGGCGAGGTGATCGAGATCGCCACGCAGGGGCCACTGATCCTCGATGAGGATCAGCTCATCGCGCAAGCAGCGGTCGATGGCGCCGGGCTTGCCTTCGTCTTCGAGGACTATGTGCGGGCACCGCTTGCCGACGGCCGGCTGATCCGCGTGCTGGAGGACTGGTGCCCGCCCTTCGACGGGTTCTTCGTCTACTACCCCAGTCGCCGCCAGATGCGCCCGGCGCTGCGCGCCTTCGTCTATTTCTTCAAGGTGAGTGGGTAAAGCGCGCTCACCCTCCCCCTTGTGGGTCCCCTCAAGGGGGAGGGTGGAAGAAAGCCTCACCAACATTCGTTCACGTCCTATGCAAACATCGATCACCAACAGCACGACCCGCTACGGCTGGGGCGCGATTATTCTCCACTGGCTGATTGGGCAGGCGCGCTTCGATGGATAGTCTCCAATTGGCTTTTCTTCCGATATCGGGCAAACCTCGTGGCCTGTAAATCGTGATGGAGAAGCCTGATGTTTCGATGGGGTGTGTTGTCCACGGCCAAGATCGGCCGCGAGCATTTGTTGCCGGCGATGGTCGAGGCGGAGAATGGTGTGCTGTCGGCGATCGCCAGTCGCGACCTGTCGAAGGCCAAGGCACTGGCCGAGCGCTTTGGCGCCCGCCATGCCTTCGGCTCCTATGAGGACCTGCTCGCCTCCAACGAAATCGACGGCGTCTACATCCCGTTGCCGACCTCGCAACATGTCGAATGGACAGCCAAGGCCATCGAAGCCGGCAAGCATGTGCTGGTCGAAAAGCCGCTGGCGCTCGACGCCAAGGACATTCTCCCGCTGATCAAGCTGCGCGACGCCAAAAAAGTGCTCGTCTGCGAAGCGTTCATGGTCATCTACCACCCGCAATGGATCAAGGTGCGCGATCTCATCGCCAGCGGCGCGATCGGCCGGCTGCGCCATGTGCAGGGCGCGTTCTCCTACTACAATGTCGACCCCAACAATATGCGCAACAAGCTCGATCTCGGCGGCGGCGCGCTGCCCGACATTGGCGTCTATCCGACTGTGTCGACGCGCTTTTCGACTGGCAAGGAGCCGCTGCGCGTGCAGGCGACAATCGAACGCGACGAGAAATTCGGCACCGACATCTACTCCTCGATCCGCGCCGATTTCGGCGACTTCGAACTGTCCTTCTACCTGTCGACGCAGATGGCGGCGCGCCAGGTCATGGTGTTCCACGGCGAGAAGGGTTTCATCGAAGTGTTCTCGCCCTTCAACGCCGGGCTGTACGACCATCACCGGGTCGAACTGCACAACCAGAACCACACCGAGGCGCAAGTGTTCCGCTTTCCCGGCACGCAGCAATACCGGCTGGAGGTCGAGACCTTCGCGCGTGCGGCACAGGGCGGCAAGGAGCGCGTCTTCACGCTGGAGGAATCCGTGCTCAACCAGAAAGTCATCGACGCCATCTTCCGCGCCGGCGGCAAGGATAGCTGGGAGACAGTCTGAGCTTAGCCGGCTGATTGGGAGGGGAAATGTCTGACGACGCGGACGTGATCATTGTCGGCGCCGGCCTTGCCGGGCTGGTTGCCGCCGCCGAACTTGCCGAGGCCGGCAAACGGATCATCATCGTCGACCAGGAGCCGGAGCAGTCGCTCGGTGGCCAGGCATTCTGGTCGTTCGGTGGCCTTTTCCTTGTCGATTCGCCCGAGCAGCGGCGCATGCGCATCCGCGATTCGCACGATCTGGCTCTGGAGGATTGGCTGGGCACAGCGGCTTTCGATCGGCCCGAGGATTTCTGGCCGCGCCAATGGGCGCAAGCCTATGTCGGCTTCGCCGCCGGCGAGAAACGCTCCTGGCTCCTTCAGCGCGGCCTGAAATTTTTCCCCGTGGTGGGATGGGCCGAGCGCGGCGGCGGCAATGCCATCGGCCACGGCAATTCGGTACCGCGTTTCCACATCACCTGGGGCACTGGCCCGGGCGTGCTGGAACCCTTCGTCCAGCGCGTGCGCGAGGCCCAGAAGCAGGGGCTGATCAGTTTCAAATTCCGCCACCGCGTCAATGAATTGACCCGCACGGGTGCTACCGTCGACGGTGTGCGCGGCGACATACTGCAGCCGAGCACTGTCGAGCGCGGCCACAAGAGTTCACGCGACATCGCGGGCGATTTCGCATTCCGAGCGCAGGCGGTGATCGTCGCCTCCGGCGGCATCGGCGCCAATCATCAGCTTGTCCGGGAAAACTGGCCGCAGCGGCTCGGCGCGGCACCAAAGCGCATGATCGCCGGCGTGCCCGATCATGTCGACGGCCGCATGCTGGCGATCACGGAGCAGGCCGGCGGCTCGATCATCAACCGCGACCGCATGTGGCACTATGTCGAGGGCATCAAGAACTGGTCGCCGATCTGGACCGATCATGCGATCCGCATCCTGCCCGGCCCGTCTTCGCTGTGGCTCGACGCACGCGGCAAGCGCCTGCCCGTGCCGCTCTATCCCGGCTTCGACACGCTCGGAACGCTCTCCCACATCATGAGCACCGGCTTCGACTATTCCTGGTTCATCCTGACCAGGAAAATCATCCAGAAGGAGTTCGCGCTGTCGGGGTCCGAGCAGAATCCCGATTTGACCGGCAAGAGTTGGCGCCAGGTGCTCGGCCGCGCCACCTCAGGCATTCCGGGTCCGGTGAAAGCCTTCATGGAGAAGGGCGAGGATTTCATCGTCGAGGCGGATCTGCCGACGCTGGTCGCGCGCATGAATGCGCTCGCCGGCGGCGAGCCGCTGCTCGACGTCGCCCAGGTCGAGCGCGAAATCCGCGCCCGCGACCGGCAACTCGACAATCCGTTCTCCAAGGACATGCAGATCACCGCTTTGCGCGGCGCCCGCGCCTATCTCGGCGACCGGGTGATCCGCACGGCCAAGCCGCACAAGATGCTCGACCCGGCAAACGGCCCGCTGATCGCGGTGCGCCTCAACATCCTGACCCGCAAGACGCTGGGCGGCCTGCAGACCGACCTCGACAGCCGCGTTCTGGGTGCCGATGGCCAGCCGGTCGCCGGGCTCTACGCCGTCGGCGAAGCCGCCGGTTTCGGCGGCGGCGGCGTGCATGGCTATGCGGCGCTTGAGGGCACCTTCCTCGGCGGCTGCATCTTTTCCGGCCGCAGCGCCGGCCGGTCGGCGGCCGCGGCCGTGCAATAAGGCGCAAACCGCGAGACGATAAAACCGCTCACCAGAGCCAGGCGCCCTGTCCAAGGGCGGCCACTGCATCGACGATCCGGGTAAAGCTCGCGCGGGCACGGCCGACCGTGTGCCGGGCTCTGAGATAGCCGTGCACCAGGCCCGGTTCCTCGAACCAATATGCCCGTCCGCCAGCCGCGACGATGCGGTCGCGATAGGCTTCGCCGTCGGACGACAGCGGGTCGCATTGGGCGGTGATCAACACCGTCGGCGGCAGGTTGGCGAAATCGGCGTCGGCAAGCGGCGACTGCGTGATGTCGCCGGTGCCGTCTCGCCCACCGGTGCGGATGTTCTTGTAGAATTCGAGGTCGCGCATGGTCAGCATCGGCGCTTCGGCATGCCTGAGATAGGATCCCTTCGACCGGTCGCCGCCAAGACCGGGATAGATCAGCACCTGGCCGA
Source organism: Mesorhizobium sp. M1050 (assembly GCF_040318715.1). Taxonomy (NCBI): domain Bacteria; kingdom Pseudomonadati; phylum Pseudomonadota; class Alphaproteobacteria; order Hyphomicrobiales; family Phyllobacteriaceae; genus Mesorhizobium; species Mesorhizobium sp. M1050. The sequence continues at coordinate 9,164 of NZ_JAMYMV010000121.1, forward strand.
TCGGCCGTTTCGCATGGCCGCGCGTCGCGTGGCTGACGGCAGCGGCAAGGTTACCGCCGGCGCTGTCGCCGCACAGAAGAATTGGGTGGCTGCGGGCGATGCCAGCCCATTCGAAGGCGCTCATCACGTCGTCGAAGGCCGATGGATGCAAGTGCTCCGGCGCCAGCCGGTAATCGACCGAGATCACCTCGTAGCCGGTGCGGTCGCAGAGTTCGGCACAGACATCGTCATGGCTGTTCAGGCCGCCGAAAATGAAGCCGCCGCCATGGAAATACAGCACCGTCACGGCTGCTTGGCGTGCGCTTCGGCAAATGCGGATCGGGATCTCGCGCGTGCGCGTCGCAATGGCGGAGGTTTCGACCGCGACGCCTTGCGGGTAGCCGGCAAAGAATTCGCGGCACATGAGGTCGTAGATCTCGCGCTGCTGCGCGATCGTGTAATCGATCGTGTCGGGCGGATAGTAGGAATTGGTCCGCTCGATGAAGGCCCAGGTCTCGGCGTCGATGAGGGTTTTGTAGTCGGTCATGGGCACTGGAAGGGCTGCCAAGGTTGAGCCCGGGCGCCCCCCTCTGTCCTGCCGGACATCTCCCCCTCAAGGGGGGAGATCGGATGTCGCGAGGGTTCTCGCCAATCATTTGCATCGCAAGAAAAGCGCCGGGACCGAAACTGCCAATCTCCCCCCATGAGGGCAGGGCTATCGCATATGAGTAAAGAGGCTAAGCAGGTTTTGATCGGCCCATCGTGCCTTGAGTCGTTTGTGGCTGAGCGG
>NZ_JAMYMV010000122.1:0-9835 GCF_040318715.1 Mesorhizobium sp. M1050
CCTCCGATCATCCAGAGGTCCTTTCAGAATCGATTTCCGCACACCACACAAGAGTCCCTTTGTACTCATGTGCGATTCCCCTGCCTCAAGGGGGAGGGATATCCGTGCTACTCGAACACGATGCTCGGCACCGCCGCAGCAGCGGCACCACGCTCTTCGTTGACCCGGTCCCAAACCTTCGAAGCGATGTCGCGGTAGACTTTCGCCTCGGCGCCGTCGGGCTTCGAGACGACAACCGGCGCGCCGGCATCCGAGCTTTCGCGGATGCCCATCTCGAGCGGCACTTCGCCGAGGAAGGTGACGCCGAGACGCTCGGCCTCGCGGCGCGCACCGCCATGGCCGAAGATGTCGTAGCGTTTGCCGGTGTCCGGCGCGACGAAATAACTCATGTTTTCGACGATGCCGAGCAGCGGCACGTCGACCTTCTTGAACATGTTGAGTCCTTTTCGTGCGTCGATCAGGGCCAGATCCTGCGGCGTCGAGACGATGACGGCGCCGGCCAGCGGCACCTGCTGGGCCATGGTCAGCTGCGCGTCGCCGGTGCCGGGCGGCATGTCGACGACGAGCACGTCGAGCCGGCCCCATTCGACCTCGCGCAGCATCTGCGTCAGTGCCGACATCACCATCGGGCCGCGCCAGATCATCGGCGTTTCCTCATCGACGAGGAAGCCCATCGACATCACCTTCAGGCCGTAATTCTCCATCGGTTTCAAGATCTTGCCATCGACGGTCTGCGGCCGGCCATGAATATTGAGCAGCCGCGGCATGGATGGGCCGTAGATGTCGGCGTCGAGCACGCCGACGCGCAGGCCGTTGGCGGCGAGGCCGAGCGCGATGTTGACGGCGGTGGTCGACTTGCCGACGCCGCCCTTGCCGGAAGCAACGGCAATGATTGCCTCGATGCCGGGCACGCCGCGTTTGCCGGAGCTGTGCGAGGCCGGCGCGTACGGAGCAGCACGCGGCGCGGCAGCAGCGGGCGGAGCCGGCCTGGGTGCGGGGCGCGACGGGACCGGAGCCTCCATGCCGCCGCCCTTCTTTTCGGCCGTCAGGGCGACGACGGCGCCGGCGACACCGGGGATCGCCTTGACGACCCGTTCGGCGGCGGCACGCAGCGGCTCCATCTCCTGGGCGCGGGCGGCGGGAACGGTAATCGAAAAGAAGACCTTCCCGTCGGCGATGAAAATCTCCGAAACCATGCCGAGGTCGACGATGTTGCCGGTGAAATCCGGCCCGTTGACCGTCTTCAGACGCTCGGTGACGATTTCCTTGGTGACGTTCTGCTGGACGGCGGACATGATTTTTTCCTTGGACGTTCAGGGCTTCAGATAATGCAGTTTCCGGACAGAACCAAGCCGTGGAGCAACAGCTGCCTCGGCGTGCCCGGAAAAACGACGAGGCCCGTCCGATTGCCTGATCGAACGCATCCGCAGAAAACGGCAGCCAAGGTGACCGATCACTCCAGCACGTTGACGGTCGCCAATCTGTCGGTGCGACCTATCTGCATGACCTGGTGAGCACGACAACCAGGGAAGGAGATCACCATGCTCGCAAACTTCAACGCGACGGCCAATCTCGCGGTAAAGGATCTCGCGAAAGCCAAGGCCTTCTATGAGGTAACGCTTGGCCTGAAGCAGGTGCACGATGAGGGCGGTGAACTGATCGTATATAAAAGCGGCGACACAGCCATCAATGTCTATCATTCCCAATATGCCGGAACCAACAAGGCAACAGCGGTGACGTGGACCGTGGGCGACGAGATCGGCAATGTCGTCAAGGCGCTGAAGTCGAAGGGCGTCAGCTTCGAGCACTATGATATGCCGGGCTTGACGCTGGAGGGCGACGTCCATGTCGGCTCCGGCATGAAGGTCGCCTGGTTCAAGGACCCAGACGGCAACATCCTGAACCTTGTGGACAGGTAGATGTCTTCGCGTCACCTCGCCAGGCCGACAGCGAGGTAGGTGAGCGCCGAGATCATAGCGGTCGCCGGCAAGGTGACGATCCAGGCAATGACGATGCTGCTGGCAATGCCCCAGCGCACCGCCGAGACCCGGCGAGCGGCGCCAACGCCTATGATGGCGCCGGTGATGGTGTGCGTGGTCGAAACGGGAACTCCGAGCCAGGTGGCGGCAAACAGGGTGATGGCGCCACCGGTCTCGGCGCAAAAACCCTGCATCGGATTCAGCCGGGTGATCTTCGAGCCCATGGTGTGAACGATACGCCAGCCGCCGAACAGGGTGCCGAGGGCCAGCGCCGACTGACAGGTGAGTACGACCCACAGCGGCACATAGAAAGTCGCGCCGAGCATGCCTTGCGAATAGAGCAGCACGGCGATGATGCCCATGGTTTTCTGGGCGTCGTTGCCGCCATGCCCGAGCGAATAGAGCGAGGCGGAAAAGAACTGCAGGACGCGGAAGGTGCTGTCGACCGCAAACGGCGACTGGCGCAGGAAGAGCCAGGAAACGGTCAGGATCAGGACGAGTGCCAAGACAAAACCGGTCGCCGGCGACACGACGATAGCAGCGACAGTCTTGCCGAGTCCCGTCCAGACGATGGCGCCGAGCCCGGCCTTTGCCACCCCGGCACCGACAAGACCGCCGATCAAAGCATGCGAGCTGCTAGACGGAATGCCGACCATCCAGGTTACGATGTTCCAGACGATGGCGCCGACAAGGGCGGCGAAAATCACCGCCGGCGTGACGACGCTGACGTCGACGATACCCTTTCCCACTGTCTCGGCGACGTGGAGGCCGAAGAACATGAAGGCAATGAAATTGAAGAAGGCTGCCCACAACACCGCATATTGCGGCCTCAGCACCCGGGTGGACACGATGGTGGCGATGGAGTTGGCCGCGTCGTGCAGGCCGTTGAGAAAATCGAAGAACAGCGCGACGACGACGAGGCCGACCAGCACGGGAAAGGCAATGGTGGCTTCCATCACCTAAACATTCTCGATGACGATGCCGCTGATCTCGTTGGCGACGTCCTCGAAGCGATCGACCACCTTTTCCAGCTGGCCATAGATCTCTGAGCCAATCAGGTAGGCCATCGGGTCGCTGCTGCCATGCTTCCTGAAGAGATCCTTCAAACCCTGCTCGTGCAGATCATCGGCCCGGCTTTCGACGCGCATGACCTCTTCGGCGATGGCATTGAGGCGCACGGTGTGCGCACCAACCTTGCTGAGCAGCGGAATCGCCTCGGCCACCAACTTGGCGGCGGCGACGATGACGCCGCCCATTTCCTGCATCAGCGGATCGAATTCCTTCTTTTCGAACAGCCTCACCGTCTTGACCGTCTTGTGCATCATGTCGATGGCATCATCCATCGATTGGATCAGGTCCTTGATGTCGCCGCGATCGAAAGGCGTGATGAAGGAGCGCCGCACCGCCAGCAGCACTTCCGCGGTGATATGGTCGGCTTCGTCTTCGAGATCGATGATTTTCTGGCACCAGCGCTCGATGTCCTTGCCTTGGAGAAGCTGCTCCAGCGCCTCGGCGCCGCCGACCACCGTGCGGGAATGTCGTTCGAACAGTTCGAAGAAGCGATCTTCGCGCGGCAAAAGCTTGCGGAACCAGCCCAGCATGGTCGATCTCCCAGTTTCATCCACATAGCGCCGCATTCAGCCGGGGGGAACAGCTAGCCGGCTTAAAGATGTGGATGCAGGCCAATTGCGCATGGCGCTTGCGATAAAATGCGATTTCCCCGACCTTGCGTCGAACGACCGGAAAGATCGCATGATCGACAAGCTGGAATTCTTCATTGCGCTGGCCAGGGAGGAGCATTTCGGCCGGGCGGCGGAATTGTGCGGCGTGACCCAGCCGACGCTGTCGGCCGGCATCAAGCAGCTGGAGGGCCAGCTCGGGGTGATGCTGGTTTTGCGCGGCTCGCGCTTCCAGGGGCTGACGCCGGAGGGAAAACAGGTCCTGGTGTGGGCGCGCCGGATCGTCGGCGACACCCGCACCATGCGCGAGGAGATGCGCGCTGCGCGCTACGGTCTTTCGGGCCGCATCCGCATCGCCGCCATCCCGACGGCTCTGGCCATGGTGGCGCGGCTGACGACGCCGTTTCGGGCAAAGCATCCGGGCGTCACCTTTTCGGTGCTGTCGCGAACCTCCATCGAGGTGCTGTCGCTGCTTGGCAATTTCGACATCGATGCCGGCATCACCTATCTCGACAATGAGCCGCTGGGACGAGTGACCAGCGTGCCGCTCTATGACGAGCGCTATCAACTGATCACCGCGATGGGAAATCCCTATTCCGATCGCGACAAAGTGACATGGGCGGAGCTCTCAAGCCTGCCGCTGTGCCTGTTGACGCCGGACATGCAGAACCGCCGCATCATCGACCAGCATCTGGCCGAAGCCGGCGTGCAGGTGCGGCCGACGCTGGAATCCAACTCGATGATCGTGCTGTTTTCACATATCCGGACCGGCAAATGGTCGTCAATCATGCCACTCAACCTCACGGAAACATTCGGCTTTTCCGAACCGATCCGGGCCATTCCGATCGTCGAACCGGACGCCAGCCACACGGTCGGCCTGGTGGCGGCGCCGCGCGAACCGCACACGCCGCTGGTCTCGGCGCTGTTGGACGAGGCGATGGCGCTGGCGGACGATTTCCACGCCCACCGCTAGGCTAACAATGCTGGATGACCAGACTGATAGAAATTTTCTATCAATCAACGAAACAGCTTTATTGATTCAGCGGGTTTCCTCTGATTTTGTAACGGCTTAGCGATAAAAGCTATCGACCAGGGAGGGCGCTGCTTGACGATGCAGCCTGCAAGTACCGAGATCACATCGCGCACAGCCGCGATCATCCAGGAGTTGAAGGGCCTCGAAGGCCCGCTGCTGCCGATCCTTCACGGCATCCAGGAAGAGTTCGGCCATGTGCCCAAGGATGCGCTGCCGGTCATTGCCGAGGCGCTGAATATCTCCAGGGCCGAGGTGCACGGCGTCGTCAGCTTCTACCATGATTATCGCAGCCACCCCGCCGGCCGGCATGTGCTGAAGCTCTGCCAGGCGGAATCCTGCCAGTCGATGGGTTCGGACGCCATCGCCGCCAAACTTAAACAGTTGCTTGGCATCGGCTTCCATGAGACGGCCCGCGACGGTTCGGTGACGCTGGAGCCGGTCTATTGCCTGGGCTTGTGCGCCTGTTCGCCCGCCGCAATGCTCGATGGCCAGGTGATCGGGCGGCTCGATGACGAAAAGCTCGACGAAATCGTTGCCGAGGTGCGCTCATGATCCCGCGTATCTACATTCCCGGCGACTCCGGCGCGCTGGCGCTGGGTGCCGAAAAAGTCGCGAAGGCGATCGCAAGTGAGCTTGCCGAACGCGGCATCGAAGCCAAAATCGTGCGCAACGGCTCGCGCGGGGCTTACTTCCTCGAACCGATGGTCGAAGTGGCGACCGCCAACGGCCGGGTCTCTTATGGACCGGTCAAGCCGTCTGACGTCAAAAGCCTGTTCGACAGCGGCTTCCTCACCGGCGGCCATCACAAACGCTGGCTGGGCGCGCCGGACAAAATCCCCTTCCTGGCCAAGCAGACGCGACTGACCTTCGCGCGCTGCGGAGTCACGGATCCGCTGTCGCTTGAATCCTACAAGAAATATGGCGGGTTGAATGGACTGACGAATGCGTTGGGACTGACGCCTGCCGCCATTGTCGCCGAGGTGACCGAATCCGGACTGCGCGGTCGCGGCGGCGCGGGCTTCCCGACCGGCATCAAGTGGAAAACGGTGCTCGATACATCAGGCGACCGCAAATACATCGTCTGCAACGCCGACGAAGGCGACTCGGGCACCTTCGCCGACCGCATGATCATGGAGGGTGACCCCTTCGTGCTGATCGAAGGCATGACGATCGCCGGTATAGCCACGGGCGCGACCAAGGGGTTTGTCTATGTCCGCTCTGAATATCCGCATGCGGTGGCGGTGATGAACAAGGCCGTCGAGATCGCCCGCAAGGCCGGTGTTCTTGGCGCCAGCGTGCTGCGTTCGGCCCATGCTTTCGACATGGAGATCCGGGTTGGCGCAGGCGCCTATGTCTGTGGCGAGGAGACGGCGCTGCTGGACTCGCTCGAAGGCAAGCGCGGCATGGTCCGGGCAAAACCACCGCTGCCGGCTCACAAGGGGCTGTTCGGCAAGCCGACGGTGATCAACAACGTCATCTCGCTGGCTTCGGTGCCTATCATCATGGACAAGGGTGCGGCCTTCTACAAGGATTTCGGCATGGGCCGCTCGCGCGGCACGATCCCGATCCAGATCGCCGGCAATGTCAAATATGCCGGCCTGTTCGAAGCCGCTTTCGGCATGACGCTGGGCGAGATCGTCGACGAGATCGGCGGCGGCACGGCCACGGGGCGTCCCGTCAAGGCAGTGCAGGTCGGCGGACCGCTCGGCGCCTATTTCCCGCGCGCGCTGTTCGACACGCCATTCGACTATGAAGCCTTCGCGGCCAAGGACGGGCTGATCGGCCATGCCGGCATCGTGGTGTTCGACGACACCGCCGACATGTTGAAACAGGCCCGCTTTGCGATGGAGTTCTGCGCCATCGAAAGTTGCGGCAAGTGCACGCCCTGCCGCATCGGCTCGACGCGCGGCGTCGAGACCATCGACAGAATTGCCGCGGGCATCGAACCGGAGAAGAACCTCGCTCTGGTCACCGACCTCTGCAACACGATGAAATTCGGCTCGCTGTGCGCGCTGGGTGGCTTCACGCCCTACCCTGTCATGAGCTCGATCACCCATTTCCCCGACGACTTCAAGCCAGCGCCCGTGCGCGTGGCTGCTGAATAGGAGCTGGCAGATGAACATCAAGGCCGACTTCCCGTCCCTCGTCGAAGAGATCGACTACGGAACCCCGGAATCGAAGGCGCAGAAGCAGGTCACGCTGAACGTCGACGGCCGCAGCATCACCGTCCCGGAAGGCACCTCGATCATGCGTGCCGCGATGGAAGGCGGGGTCGAGATCCCGAAGCTTTGCGCCACCGACATGCTGGACTCCTTCGGTTCGTGCCGTATCTGCCTTGTCGAGATCGAAGGGCGCGGCGGCACGCCGGCCTCCTGCACGACACCCGTCGGCGAGGGCATGGTGGTGCGTACGCAGACCGAGCGGCTCGACGCCATTCGCCGCGGTGTCATGGAACTCTACGTCTCCGACCATCCGACTGGCTGGAACGAGAAGGCCGGAACCGGCGCCAGCGAATTCGATGCGGTGGCGAAGTCGATCGGCCTGACCGAGAACCGCTACGGCATCGAGGGCCGCAACCACGTCAAGCCGGAAGGTGGCGTGGCGCCCGGCCACGGCTCGCTGGCGGTCGATTACATCGCCCGCGATGAGTCCAATCCCTATTTCACCTATGACGCCTCGCAATGCATCGTCTGCTCGCGCTGCGTGCGGGCTTGCGAGGAGGTCCAGGGCACTTTTGCGCTGACCATCGAGGGCCGTGGTTTCGAATCCAGGGTCTCGGCGGGAATGCACGAGGCATTCATCGATTCGGAATGCGTTTCCTGCGGAGCCTGCGTGCAGGCTTGTCCGACCGATGCGCTGCGCGAGAAAACGGTGCTTGCCAAGGGCCTGCCGGAACGCTCGGCCGTCACCACCTGCGCTTATTGCGGCGTCGGCTGCTCGTTCAAGGCCGAAGTGAAGGGAGACGAGGTCATTCGCATGATGCCCTACAAGGAGGGCAAGGCGAACCACGGCCATTCCTGTGTGAAGGGCCGTTTCGCTTATGGCTACGCCACCCACAAGGACCGCATCCTGTCACCGATGATCCGGGAAAAAATCACCGATCCATGGCGCGAGGTGAGCTGGGAAGAGGCGATCGCCCACACGGCCAAGGAATTTCGCCGCATCCAGTACCAGTACGGACGCACCGCGATCGGCGGCATCACCTCGTCGCGCTGCACCAACGAGGAAACCTACCTCGTCCAGAAGATGGTTCGGCAGGGCTTCCGCAACAACAATGTCGACACCTGCGCGCGCGTCTGCCATTCGCCGACGGGCTACGGGCTCGGCCAGACCTATGGCACCTCGGCCGGCACGCAGGATTTCGACTCCGTCGATTACACCGACGTCGCCGTCGTCATCGGTGCCAATCCCGCTTCGGCCCATCCGGTGTTCGCCTCGCGGCTGAAGAAGCGGCTGCGCCAGGGCGCCACGCTGATCGTGCTCGATCCGCGCCGCACCGAGATGGTCAAGTCGGCACACGTCGAAGCGGATTATCATCTGCCGCTGAAGCCCGGCACCAATGTCGCCGTGCTGACGGCGCTTGCGCATGTCATCGTCACCGAAGGTCTTTTCGACGAAGCCTTCATCCGCGAACGCTGCGACTGGACGGAGTTCCAGGATTGGGCGTCGTTCGTCGCCCTGCCGGAGAACAGCCCCGAAACCGTCGGTAAGCTGTCCGGCGTCGATCCAGAGGCGATCCGCGGCGCGGCCCGTCTCTACGCCACCGGGGGCAACGGCGCGATCTACTACGGCCTCGGGGTGACGGAACACAGCCAGGGCTCAACCACGGTGATGGCGATCGCCAACCTCGCCATGGCCACCGGCAATATCGGCCGGCCAGGCGTCGGCGTGAATCCGCTGCGCGGCCAGAACAACGTGCAGGGCTCGTGCGACATGGGCTCCTTCCCGCACGAACTGCCCGGCTATCGCCATATCTCCGGCGAAGCCGTGCGCGACATCTATGAGACCCTGTGGGGCGTGAAGCTCGACGACGAGCCCGGCCTGCGCATCCCCAACATGCTGGATGCCGCCGTCGACGGCAGCTTCAAGGGCATCTACATCCAGGGCGAGGACATTCTTCAGTCTGACCCCGACACCAAGCATGTCGCCGCCGGCCTTGCCGCGATGGAATGCGTCGTCGTGCACGACCTCTTCCTCAACGAGACGGCGAACTATGCGCATGTCTTCCTGCCCGGCTCGACCTTCCTGGAGAAGGACGGCACCTTCACCAACGCGGAGCGCCGCATCAACATGGTGCGTAAGGTTCTGGAGTCGAAGGCGCGCTACGCCGATTGGGAGGCGACGCAGGAGCTTGCCCGCGCGATCGGGCTGGACTGGAACTATCTGCATCCTTCCGAGATCATGGATGAGATCGCGATGACGACGCCAAGCTTCGCCGGCGTCTCCTTCGACTTGCTCGACCGTGTCGGATCTGTGCAATGGCCCTGCAACGAGAAGGCACCGCTCGGCACCCCGATCATGCATATCGACGGGTTCGTGCGCGGCAAGGGCAAGTTCATCCGCACCGAATATGTGGCGACGGACGAGAGGACCGGCCCGCGCTTCCCGCTGCTGCTTACCACCGGCCGCATCCTTTCGCAGTACAATGTCGGAGCGCAGACCAGGCGCACCGACAACATCATGTGGCACGGCGAGGACCGGCTGGAGATCCATCCGCACGACGCCGAGAACCGCGGACTGCGCGACGGCGACTGGGTCCGGCTGACCAGCCGCTCGGGCGAGACGACGCTGCGCGCGCTGATCACGGACCGGGTGTCGCCAGGCGTCGTCTACACGACATTCCATCATCCGGACACGCAGGCCAACGTCATCACCACCGACTTCTCCGACTGGGCGACCAACTGCCCGGAATACAAGGTGACGGCGGTGCAGGTCGGCGCCTCGAACGGGCCGTCGGAATGGCAGCGCGATTATGACGAGCAAGCCAGGCAGAGCCGTCGCATCGCGAAGCTGGAAGCGGCGGAGTAGCTGTGTCGAGGCTTTCGACAGCAAGAGCTTCAATCTCGACGGTTGGTCGGCCCCCCCCCCCACCCCCCGGGGGGGCCCCCCCCCCCCCCCGCCCGGGCGGGGGGGTGGCCCCCGAC
>NZ_JAMYMV010000123.1:0-9794 GCF_040318715.1 Mesorhizobium sp. M1050
GTGGGCCGGAGGCCACCCCCCCCAACCCCGGCAAGGCCAGCCATGGCCGGCGGGCCGGCGCGTGGTCCACCGCCCGCGGGCGCAGCCGCGGGCGAGGCCGCCGATTCCGCCGGTCTGTGCGCCTCCGCCGCCGGGGTCCCGGTCTTGCCTGGCACCGGCGATCGAATCTCCGTGGGACGCGCGTCATCGCGCGCAAAGACCTTGCGCCCGCGCCTTCGCTTGCGTCGCTTCTTGGGCTTGCCCTTCTGGGTCGCGTCGCCCGCCTGCCCATCCGCGGAGCGGGACTCCGTCGGGCGGCGTTGCTGCCAGCTTGCGGTCCCGGGAATTGGCCCTGGGGAAGCGCTGGACGCGCCCACCTCCGGCGCGCTGGCGCCGGTGTCGCGGTCTTCCACTGTCGTTCCTTCCGGCACCGCGCGAACCGATGACGGACGCTGCAGGCGCTTCAGTGTTTTAAGTTGCCGCCAGACTAACAGCGCCGCGCCCGATCACCAAGAGCCGCATGCTGAATTTTGCCGGCTGGGTCCGCAAACCACCGTTCCGGTCACGCCGCGCAATTTTTCAGCAGGCCTGGACCGGTACGCCCAATGCCTGTCGGCGGCCTCTTCAGCCGCTTGCAAGACGGACAAATCGGCCCGGTTGTCGCCGCGCAAAACGTTCGCGGTTGAATAGCCGGCTTCAATGAGGCATTTCTGAAATGGGCGGAAGGATCCGGCCCGGCCGACCTCCTCGCACCACCAGCAGAAGAGGAAGCGGACCCGCAACGCATGGCATTCCGGCAATGAATTGGCAGGCAATGAACTGGAGACGCTATTTCTGGCCGGTGGTCGGCATCGCGGCGGTGATCTTCTCGCTACTGCTACTCTGGCACGAACTGCGTGGCATTTCGCTCGACGATGTCTGGGACGGCATATCGGCCATTTCGGCACCCGGCTGGATTCTTGCAGCCGTGAGTGCGGTCATCGCCTATGCCTCACTCGCCGGCTACGACCACATCGCGCTCCTGCATATCGGCAAGCGTGTGTCGTGGCTGTTCGTCACGCTCTGCTCGTTCACGACCTATGCGCTGTCGCACAACATAGGCGGTTCCGTGTTCTCGGGCGCCGTCATCCGCTACCGCGCCTATGGCACCAGGGGCCTGAGCGGGCAGGATGTCGGCGTGCTGGTGGCGGTCTGCTGGATCACCTTCGTGCTGTCGATGATTTTCATCTCTGGCCTGGTATTGGTCTTCGAGCCTGAGATACTCGACAGGTTTTCCGGCCTTGCCCATCATGGCCTGTCGGAGGCAGCGGGAATAGCGATGCTGCTGCTGGTCGCCGCCTACATATTCGGCAGCTGGCTGCACCTGCGCCCGCTGAAGATCGCCAGCTTTCAACTGCACTATCCGGCGCTGCCTATTGTCGCGCGGCAATTGCTGATCGGTCCGATCGAACTTCTGGCGGCCGCCGCGATCATCTTCTTCGCCCTGCCCGAAGCCCACAATCCCGGCTATTTCGTCGTGCTCGGCGTCTTCCTCGTCTCCTTCTCGATCGCGCAGATCTCGCATGCGCCGGGCGGCCTCGGCGTGTTCGAAGTCGTCTTCCTCGCCGGCCTCTCCGACATGGACCGGGTCGGCGTGCTGGCGGCGCTGCTGGTGTTCCGGCTGTTCTATCTGATCATCCCGTTGTTCCTCGGCCTGGGCATCGTGCTGTTCTTCGAACGCTCACAGTTCAGCCGGACAGAAAGCTGAGCACGAGGTGAACGCGGAGCCGGCGCGACGTTTGAAACGCGGCATCCGAACTGGCTGACGAAACCTGCCTTTTGAAGCGCTCAGCAGGCTTGACTATTTTCCGCTGGCAGCTACAAGGCAGCGCTCAAGCGGCTCAGCCGCTCGGCCCGCACGGTTCATGACCGCGCCTGCTGGGGAATAGGTTAACGGTAGACCCACGGACTCTGACTCCGTTAGTCCTGGTTCGAATCCAGGTTCCCCAGCCAGCAATTTTCCAAGTGAATTCAGTATTTTATTTTGGCGGAGATTGTCCGTTTCCGCGACTTCGTGCCGCGACACGGCAGCACCGGCATAAGGGCAATCATGCTGGTAGCGCACTGCAAATTGTCGGATAAAAGAAAATGGCCCCTCCCGGGGCCATTCGATGGAATGATTTATCAGATCAGGGATCCGCGCCCCCCGGCACCTTTTCGCCGGGTTTCCCGTTCCCATTCCTCAAGGATCGCGCGCCACAGGTCATATGTCTCGCGGACCATCAAATCCAGATCGTCAAAGCTATAGAGCTCAACGCCGCGAGACAGATGAAGCCGCGTCGTGCGGGAACCGTCATCATTCGCATCCAATTGGAAGATTGCGAACTCGACATCCGCGAAGTCTTCGTCAGCGGCCCTGATGCGCTCGTGCATCACAGAAAACGCAAAACGGCGGCCATCAGCGGTCAGCTTCTTTGAGCGCCTGGGATCGATAAACGGCACCACAGTCTGTCCATCAATCGCAACAACGGCTGGAAGCCAAAACTTCACCTTCTCCGAGATGCCGATTGCTAGGGGATAGATGTCATGCCGGCGGCCATGCAAATTCGCGGCTTCGGCAAAATCAAAAAGCGCCTTCGCAGCCCCGAGATTGGCTTTACTTTCATCCTCGGAACGGGAACGTTTGGAGATAGCATCCGCCAGTTTCGCCCACGAAGCGCGATCGACCTTGCCGAGTGGACCAGCATCGACATTCAGCAGTTCCAATGCAGACCGTCGCATTGGTTCATAGGAGTATGGTGGATGCCCACCCTTCATTTGTTCAAGCGCTCGGCTTTTTTGGTCACTTGGCAGCGGGGCGATGCGAGCTAAATCGATATCAGGCAAAGGGCGTATCTTCACCGGGTTCTCCACTCATCGGCACAGCACCTACGCTGACCTTGTGAAATTTGAATCGCTCAAGAATCACACTATCAGGTATTCGGAGTCCAAAAGCCATCTTGGAGCGAGCCTGATCCACGACATACTCCCATGGGGCACCCTTGGCGTGGGAGATTTCCACCAGCCGGCCCGGCGTCAGCTTGCCGTATGAACTGATGACCCATTTCACCAGACGAATCGTTGAGGTGTTCGTGGGCGTGGGCAGGGGATCGGATTTCCCTGTAAGGGGATTCTGGCGCACGGCTCGGAACGAGATGTGCTGGTCACCCGCCGCCTTAAAGGCCTTGTAGGCAGAGGGATGGACTGGGCCAAACTGCCACGCTTCGAAATACCCCGAAACAAGCGGGCTGCGAGTTTCTATCAAATGACGGGCATGGGCGAAGTAGAGGAGTTTCTGCAATGCGAGGTTGCTGATAGCGATGTCGGCCCTTGCTGCCTCATCCAGCATAAGATTGCCGATAGCACGAGGGTCAATAGGCTGGTCGCTCATGGAGCACCTAATATCCGAAGTGAGCGGGGCCGACCATATCAACGAGCCAGAAAAATGTGACAATCTCAAATGGCAAGACCCCTGTCCTGCAAACGCTTCAAACTGCTATCGGCTGAGATCGGCCCAAAATCGTTGTGCGGTCGTTGACGACAGGGCTTTCCGAACGCGGAGCGCTACGCTACCTGTCGTCAAGCGCAAGCTCGGCACAAGCATGTGGTGTTCTTACATTGTTCACTGTAGGCTGTGCTATAAGCAGGAGCCTGACAAATTGTTGATATATCGCCGCACGAGCCTTCTAGAATCCTCTGCTCAAACCCTCGTCAACACCGTCAACTGCGTGGGGGTGATGGGAAAGGGCATCGCTCGCGAATTCAAGGACCGCGAGCCAGATATGTTTCTCGCTTACAAAGAGGTCTGCGAGCAGAAGAAGTTGCAGCCCGGCAAGCTATGGCTCTGGAAAGGAGCGGCCCAATGGGTGCTAAACTTTCCTACGAAAATACATTGGAGGAACCCATCTAAGATTGAATGGATCGAATCCGGATTAAGGAAATTCGTCGCCGCCCACGAGAAAGCAGGCATACGCGAGATTTCGTTCCCGCGGTTAGGCTGTGGGAACGGAGGGCTGGACTGGAAAGATGTCCAGCCGCTCATGGAGCGATACCTCTCGAGGCTCGCAATCCAAGTCTTTATCCACGACTACACGGTAGACATTGGTCTTCCCGAGCATCTTGAGGAGGTGGCAAGAAAGCTCCGCCGCCAGAAAACCGATGATTTCTCGTTCGAGGGCTTCGTTACGGCACTGGAGCGAGCCACCTCAATCTCAAACGACTGTTTGGCTGACTTGGAAACCGAAGAGCCCATCGGCGCTGAAATGCGAGAGGGTGCCCTTACGCTGCGAACGACTCGCGGGGTGTGGAAATTCGATAACGAAGATTTGTGGGGAGTTTGGGTCGCGCTTCAGAAAGGACTTCTCACTCAGGACAAGGCCGGTTGGTCTGTGTCGGAAGCAGGCAAACCACTTCTCTCGGTCCTCAGCCTTCTTCCAAACATCCGCCCAATACAAATCCAGCGCCTAAATTCGGAGCCTGAGCTAGCTGTGGAAGTCCAACGTGGCGGCATTGGCGCCGAGACCGTTCCAGCACCTTCTTCTCAGATGCAGCTTTCATGGCACTGAGCGTCGACGCAATAGAGACGCATATAATGACATGGGAGGCTAATCTCGACCGGCCTTACTATTCTTTTCGAAAAAAATGGCCGAGTAGGCTCTTCCATCACGCTCCTTTGGAGAATGCGGTAGATATTCTTAGAGACGGGTGCCTACGATCTCGGCAGGACCCAAAGAACACCAAACGACGCGATGTCGCGGGTGTCGGGGTGATAGATGCTCGGACACACGCCCATAACTCGGCTCGGCTTTACTTTCGACCGAGAACCCCGACGCAATATCACATCGAAGGCATCCGTAAGAGCAACGAATGCAATTACGGACCAGGTGCACATGCGCCTCTCCTCTTCATGATGGTTTTCGACGCACGTGCAGTTCTTAGCCAAGAGGGGGTAATGGTATCGGACCGAAATATGCAACTGGGTGACGCCTGTCCCAGTGATCAAGACGCCTATTTTGAGGCCATCCCATTCGGTAAGGTCTACCATGAGGGCGGTATCGGCGGCGATCGGACGATAATTGCTCACCGGTGCGCAGAGATTTTGGTGCCCTCGCCTTTGATACTCGATGGATCCCTCCAATGGGTATACTGCAGAAGTGTCGCAGAGCGCTCTACCCTTTTGCATCTGCTCGGACCGACGGCAAAGAACTGGCTTTCGAGGATTATCGTTTCAGATGATCTGCTCGTGTTCCTGCGTGATTTCGTTTTCGTTGAAGATGTAACGATCGGACCAGAGGGCTTGGTATTTCAGCTGAACCCGAGGCGCGATCTGGCTGAAGTTGATGTGCAGATAACAGCGCAAAATTCCAAGGGCGTTGTGCTCGTAAATTTTGGCAACAAAGCGATGAAAGCTCGCCCTGCTGGCGCTAAGCGCTGGAGGATTGAAGCCAAGTTTCCATCTGGCACTTACCATGTTCAGGTGAGACTGGAGCAGCATTTGGCCTTTGATGCATTGATAAATTTCGGCACTGGCCTGATTTGACTTCGACGACAAACGGCGACCGGTCATTCGAAATCGCCGTGACAAGCTTGATGCCGATCTGCCTGCCAAATCTTGTCGCCTTGGCGCGACCGTTACGGCGCGCCTCCGGCCGCTGGTGCGTGCTGGTGACTAAGCTTCGCGAAAGGTTCCTGCACGAGGCCGCGCAATGCCCAGTGATAGCCAATTCATTCTCAAAAGCATCAGCCAAGGCTGCGTGATGCTTGCCGATGACGAGTTCGTCATCGACAGGCTGGTGAAGTATTTCGGCAACGGGAGGATCCGATGGCACGTCGAATTCCGTGGGCATCGCATCGAGCTGACCACAGGCCAGCTTAAGAAGCAGCCTACCTTCCGCCGGAAGATGCTCGAACAGGCTGGCGTGCTGCCGCCCCAGCGTGCCGGGACCAACTACAGGCGATGGGCACTCGATCTGAGGAAGAATGCCGTCGAGCTTCCTTGGCGGGATAGGCCGGTCGATGTCGGTTTCGCCATCGACAGGCTCACCAGCCATGGGGATGAGCGCTGGACGGTCGAATACCAAGGCAAGGCAATCAAATTCACGACGACCAAACTCCGCAGGCAGGTTAGCTTCCGCAAACGCATGCTGGCCAAGGCCAAGGTGCTGCCGCCCCAGCTGGACCCGGCTGCCTATCGGAAGTGGATAGACTGGCTCATTCAAAACGCCTCCGACCCGCAGGCCGACGATGCCTTGATGACGGAGAAAAGTTGGCTTGACGACCTGCCAGAGCTAGCCGGCTGGCAAAACGGAGACAGCCCGACATCCTAGTTTGGCGCCTAGTTGCCCGCGCGATTCCCGCGCCGGCGTTGCCGCTTATCCCAGCCACTTCTCGTAGTCGGACACCAGCAGGTGCACGGGGGCGACATCCTCTTCGATATCCGCGAAGCGGCCGATCGGGTCGCGAAACACGTTGTCGGTGAGATCGTCGTTGACGGTCGACACTTCGCCGATCAGCACATCCTTGCCCTCGGCCCAGAAGGCATGCCAGACGCCGGGCAGCAATGTGACGCTCTGGCCGGGGTCGAGCTTCAACAGGCCGCCCGCCGGCAGCCTGTGGATGGTTCCGTCGACAGGCACCGACACTTCGGCCTTGGAATCGATGCCGCCGTCGCGATCGTGCATGAACAGTTCCAGCACCAACTTGCCGCCACCACGGTTGATGATGTCCTCGGCCTTGATATTGTGGCGGTGCATCGGCGACAGCTGGTCCTTGCGCGAGATCATGATCTTCTCGGCATAGAGCATGCCCATGCCCTTCTTCATGTCCTCGTAGCGGCCGTTGCGGACGGTGAACAGGAACAGGCCGAGATCCTTGAACTTGCCCTGCCCGTAATCGGTGATGTCCCAGCCGAGCCGAGAGCTGAAAACGGCCGAGGAATCCACCTGACGCGCCTTTGCCTCCTCGGGCGACCAATAGGCGAAGGGCGGCATGATGTAGCCGAACGAGCGGATGAACGCGTCGGCTTCGCGGATGATGTCATTGATGGCGGAGCGTTTCATGATCATGACCTTCGTGTCGATTTTGCTCAAGCGCCTCGCGTTCGACGGGGTTCATGCGACGCGCTTTGGGTTTGTTAGCACGCATGTCGTGATCCCAAAACCGCTACACACTTTTGGGCGACATGCTTTGGTAAATCGCTTATCCCAACGCCGATCCGGTGTCGATCCGGCCAGGCCTTTCGCCTCGAGCACATGGACCATAGACCGGGTCTGCTGGCCGCGTGACATCGTGTCCGTTCAAGGTCATAACCGCTGCGGATTTTCACAGAGTGACAGCTGATGCCGACCATCCACGACCTCGACACGCCGTCGATCCTGATCGACGCCGCGCGCGCCGAAGCCAACATTGCCCGCGCCCAGGCCCATGCCGACAAGAACGGGCTCAAGCTGCGGCCGCACATCAAGACGCACAAACTGCCCTACTGGGCGAAGAAGCAGGTGGCGGCGGGTGCGGTCGGCATCACCTGCCAGAAGATTGGCGAGGCGGAGGTGATGGCCGATGCTGGTCTAGCCGACATTTTTCTTCCCTACAACATTCTTGGGCGCGCCAAGCTGGAACGGCTTCTGGCGCTTCACAGGCGTGTCATCCTCTCGGTGACCGCTGACAGCATGGAGACGCTGGAAGGGCTGGCGGCGACCTTCACCGATGTCGGCCATCGCCTGTCGGTGCTGGTCGAATGCGATACCGGCATGGGCCGCTGCGGCGTGCAGACGGCGGATGAAGCGGTTGCGCTGGCAAGACAGATCGACAGGGCCGGCGGCCTCGCCTTCGGCGGGCTGATGACCTATCCGGCCGCCGGTCGCGCGGCGGAGGCCGAGGCCTGGCTCGCTGGCGCCAAGCAGACGCTTGCCGCATCGGGTCTCGCCTGCGAACGCATCTCGAGCGGCGGCACGCCGGACATCTGGCGCTCCAGCAAGGCATCGGTCGTCACCGAATATCGCCCTGGCACGTACATCTATCTCGACCGCTACCAAGTCGCGAAAGGCGTCGGCAGTCTCGACGATTGCGCGCTGACGGTGCTGTCGACTGTGGTCAGCCATCCCACTGCAACGCGCGCCATCCTCGATGCCGGCAGCAAGGCGTTGTCCAGCGATACGTTGGGGCTCGCCGATTTCGGCGAGCTGCTCGGCATTTCGGGAGCGCGGGTCACCGGCTTGAGCGAAGAGCACGCCACCGTCACGCTTTCAGGCGACAGCAAGCTGCGCATCGGCGATCGGGTGCGTGTCGTCCCCGATCATTGCTGCGTGGTCACCAACCTGTTTGACGAGGTCAATCTGATCGACGGCGACACGGTGCTGGAAACACTGCCGGTGGCAGCGCGCGGCCGCACCGGCTGACGCGAATATCCAAAGGCGTGTCCAGGGCATAGTGCATGGTCGACCCCTGTCTAAGGTCCTGCTTGCCCCTGGTGTTCCCTTACGTCAATCTGCCTTCAGCAAGCTGGCCATTGGATGGTTTGCGGCTTGTTCGGGAGGAAAACGAAAATGGCTTACGCAATCGCGCATTATTTTCCTGGCGGCACGAAGGAGCAATACGAGGCGTCAATCGCTGCGGTGCATCCAGCAGGCGGGAAAAGCCTGCCAAAAGGCCAGATCTTCCATGCTGCCGGCCCGTCGGCCGGTGGCTGGTCAATTGTTGCGGTTCACGAGTCCAAGAAGAGTTGGGAGCAATTCCGGGATGACATTCTGATGCCTCAGATGAAAACGGGCATCAAGGGTGGGTTCACCTCGCCGCCTCAGGAGACCACGTTCGAGGTTCACAATCTACAGAAATGACAAGCTGTTCAGAGACGACGAACGCTTGATCTGTCGATGCACCGCTGCGATTGCGCCTTAGATCCGCTCGGCCTGCCTGGCGGCGACGCGACGCATTGCAATGACCCTGCGGCGGCGGATTTCCGTGCGCATCGCCATCAGATGCAGCGCGAAGAACAGCACGGTGAAGCCTAGAGCCATCACGAGCAAAGGCCACAGCAGGCTTGGATCGATGGTCGGCCCGCCAAGCCTGAACACTGACGCCGGCTGGTGCAGCGTGTTCCACCAGTCTACCGAGAATTTGATGATCGGGATGTTGATAAACCCGACCAGTGTGATGATGGCGGCGGCCCAGGCGGCGCGGCTTGCGTCGTCGAGCGCGCGGCTCAGCGCTATGATGCCGAGATACATCAGGAACAGCACGAAGACCGAGGTCAACCGCGCATCCCAGACCCACCATGTGCCCCACATCGGCTTGCCCCAGATCGAGCCGGTGATCAGCGCCAGCGCGGTGAAGACAGCGCCTATGGGTGCGGCCGATTTCAGCGCGACATCGGCCAGCGGATGCCGCCAGACGAGGGTGCCCAGCGCCGAGACCGCCATCAGCGTGTAGCACATCATGGCGAGCCAGGCGAAAGGCACGTGGATGTACATGATGCGAACGGTGATGCCTTGCTGGAAATCCTCGGGCGCGGCGAAGCTCATGTAGAGCCCGAGGGCCAGGATGAGTGCGGCGATGGACGCCAGCCACGGTACGATCCGGTCGACCAGCCCGACGAAGCGCGTCGGGTTGGCAAGATCCATCCAGCCGGTCAGGCGTGAAGTCGTGTCGCTCATGCGGTCTACATAGACCGCCGGCGCGTTCGGGGCAATCGAGCGGTGGTGTCGCAGGCTTCTTACCCTCCCCCTTGTGGCAGGGCTATCGCATATGAGTAAAGAGGCTAAGCAGGTTTTGATCGGCCCATCGTGCCTTGAGTCGTTTGT
>NZ_JAMYMV010000124.1:0-8751 GCF_040318715.1 Mesorhizobium sp. M1050
CGGCACTTCCATCTCCGCTCACGCAACATTGAACACCGGATAGATGATGATGTCGCTCCGATCTCCGTTGGCGATCTCATCGCGTACGGCAACTGCACAGCCTCGGAGCTTATTATGCGGATCGCGACGGACGGAGCGAGCACCGTTGCAGTCGCCGATCTGCTCGATCAGTTATACGCGGCCGGGGTGATCGAAGAGGACCTCGACGCCGTTTCGCTTGGCCGAACAGCGGTGGGATGACGGGCCGCATGGCGCTGGCTTATCTATCCGCGAGGACGCGAGTGCCTTCCGGCGACAGCAGCATGGGCAAGACGATAATCACGAAGCGCTTCTCGGACCCGCATCCAATATCTTCTCCCGGCACTCGTCGGCGGCCTCTTCTTGGCTCGACAGCGATCAAACCGGACGCGTCAATGTCTGGGGCACGATAACTGGTGTCATCACCCTGGCGGTCGGCATTTCGGCAGCCGTTGGGCGGAAGGACCGGTGTACGTCCCCGCCGCAAGGCATCCGTTGTGGTCCGACATCCCGAATGATCGGCTGCTGCGCTACGACGAAGGCGATGGTTCCGTTAGTGTCTTCGAGACCCAGTGCAACAATCAGAACGGCCACACGCTCGACCGCGAAGGCCGCGTCGTTGCTTGCGAGCATGGCGGACGCTTGTCGAAAGCGTTGCCGACAAGCGGTTCAATTCACCCAATGGCGTGGTGGTCAAATCCGACGGCACGATCTGGTTCACCGACCCGGTCTACGGCATCGAAAGCCACTACGAGGGCAAGATCGCCAGAGCGGAGATCGGCGGCTCCCATGTCTACCGGTTTGACGAGGTTTCGGGCGAGGTGAGCGCCGTCATCACCGATATGGTGCAGCCGAACGGCCTGGCTTTCTCGCCCGACGAGACGATCCTCTATGTTTCGGACAGCGGCGCCAGCCACGTGCCCGGCCTGCCGCGCGCGATCAGGATTTATGACCTTGCCGCCGACGGCCGGTCGGCGCGTGCAGGCGATACCTTCGCCGAATGCGGGGCAGGTCTCTTCGATGGTTTTCGCGTCGATCGCGACGGCAACATCTGGGCCTCCAGCGCCGACTCGGTGCGTGTCCATGCACCGGACGGAACCCTGATCGGCCGTATCCTGGTTCCCGAGCTCGTTTCCAATGTCTGTTTCGGCGGTCCCAAGCGCAACCGCCTCTACATCACCGCGCAGACATCCCTCTACGCCATCTATGTCAACACACATCCGGCCGGCGTTGGTCCGGTGGCGGGCGACATCAGCCGGTGACATGTCGCCAACTCCAATCGAAAGCCGAGTTTTGAAAGACCATGCAATTTCTTGAAACCAAGGGAGGTACCAAGATGCAACGCAGAACATTCCTGAAATCATCCGTCGCCTTGATGGCGATCGCGCTCGCTGCTCCAACCCTGTTCTCCCTCCGGGCCAAAGGGACTCTGTCTTGCACGTCAAGCACTTCACAACGCAGGCCCGGTCTAGGAATGAGCGGGACCTTGGGCCGTTCGACTTCGTGAACCTTCGGCAGCGCAGCATGGTCCAACTCGGGACGTGGTGGGCACTTGGAGGTGGGGTCCATTCGCATCTTGTAATGAAATCGCCGGCTTTCCGGTTGGCACAACCGTTGCAGAGTTGTTTTCGACGACATTTCGACAAATGGGAGAAACGCATGAATCGCTGGAGCAAGCTGGTCGACGTTAGCCACCGTCAATGTCTAAGGGGAGGAGGGGGGAGTTCCTGCGTGCAATATCTGTTCGTCGGTGCCACAATGGTTTTGGCGTTACTGCCTCCGGTCGCCCGGGCCCAGGATATCGAGGGAGGCAAGGCGGTCTTCAAAAAGTGCGCCGCCTGCCACAGCGCTGATACCGGAGCAAACAGAGTCGGGCCATCCTTGAAAGGCGTCGTGGGCCGGACAGCGGGGACCGTCCTTGGCTATTCTTATTCGAAAGCCATGAAGGATGTGGGCGCTGCGGGCCTGGTATGGGATGAGCCGAACCTGATGCAATATCTGGCAGATCCCAAGGCGAAAGTGCCGGCGAACAAAATGGGGTTCCCTGGCCTCAAGAATCCCGACGACGCCAAAAACGTCATCGCCTATCTCAAGAGTGTGTCAGGTTAGAAACCTTTGGCCTTTGCGCGTCGAGAACAACGCAAAGAAGGGAGCGATCGTGTGTCACTCCGTGAAACCTGTTTTGAAAGCCGACTGTTCTGCCGGGCAGATTGGCGAAGCTATCCCGTTCGAGACGGCGGTAGCCAAAGCCATCGCGCTCGCCAAACCTGTTCGATATAGGGAAACAGTCTCGCTCGTCGGTGCATTAGGGAGGGTTTGCGCCGCCGATATATGCTCGCCTATTTCGCTGCCTGCGTTCGATAATTCGGCCATGGACGGGTTTGCCGTTCGAACGGCGGATTTCGACGGGGAAGGGCCTTGGACATTTCGTCTGGCTGAACGGGTGGTCGCCGGCGATGTGCGCGCTCTTGAGAACCTCGACCCACGAACTGCACTCAGGATATTCACGGGAGCACCCGTCCCGTGGGGCTTGATGCCGTGGTCATGCAAGAGCGCCGCGAGCGAATTAGCGATACCGTCACGATGGACAAGCGGCCCCGTCGTGGTCGTCACATCCGTTTTGCTGGCGAGGACGTCAGCGCCGGCACGGAACTGGTACGGCGGGGCAAGGGCCTGTCCGCCAGGATCTAACCTTGTTGGCAGCGGTGGGGATCGTCAACGTTCAGGTGCTTCGAAAGATCCGGATAGGACTGCTCTCCACCGGAACCGAGTTAAAAGAACCGGGCGAGCCCCTCGAATACGGTCAGATTTACAATTCCAATCAGATCATGCTGAGCTCGTTGCTGGCGGGTTGTCTTTGGGCGGAGATCGTCGACTTCGGCATGGTCCCTGACAGCCTGGGTCTCCTCACAGACGTTGTCGCTCGCGCCGTCACGTCCTGTGATGCCCTGGTGACCACAGGCGGGGTCTCGGCAGGCGAGGAACACCATGCGGTGGTGGCTGTTCAGGCCCATGGTGCCGACCTTGGCGTCCTCAACGTCGCGATGCGGCCGGGCAAGCCGCTGAACGTCGGAAGGATCAGGAAAACAGTCTTTGCAGGGTTGCCAGGCAATCCCAACGCGGCGCTGATAGCCTTCCGGCAGATTGTCCTGCCTGCCTTGCGAAGGCTGGCTGGCCTCGCGGAGACCCAGCCGCAATGGTTTTCGGCGGTGGCTGGCTTCAACTGCAAAAAGCGGCAAGGCCGAACCGAGTTTGTGCCCGTCCGCATATCCGGCCGCACCGAAATGGGTGAACCTGTGCTGGAGATGCCTGAACGTGGAACCTCGGCCAATTTGACGGCCGTTGCGTTGGCCGACGGCATCGCACTCCTGCCGCCTAAGGCCGCCGAAATCACAAACAGCATGCCGCTACGCTACGAACCGTTTGGGACCTAGACATTATGACCGTGGTGTGATTGGCGGCCCCACCCTTAGTCTTTGCAGCTGTATAGCAAACGGGGTTGCTCGGGAGTGCCGAGCCGAGCCCCAGCAAAGGAAGGACAGGCAAGAAGCATTCTCGCCTCTATTTCTGCCATGACCCGATCGGCTACGGGCTCGCCAGTTGGCGGTCACCGCTGCGATGTCGTAGCACCCTCGCTGATTCCCAAGCGCCCGGGCGAGCGCTTCAAGACGAACACCGGCGCGATGCGGTCAGCCTGGCGCGACTTTCGGGCGGGGAACTGAAGGGATCTGGGTTCCCGACGCGGTGCATGAAGCGGTGCGCGATCTGGTGCGCGTGCGGGCTGCATCGGGCGAGGATCTGCGCGAGAAGCGCCAGCAGCTTTTATCGTTCCTGCTGCGCCCTGGCCGAGTTTTTAGCGGACGCAAGAATTGGCGCCCAGTACATGCCCGCTGGCTGGCGGCGCAGAAATTCGACCATCCGGCCCAGTAGATCGTGTGAGTGTGCGACCGGTAATTTCTCTGGGGTCAGGCGGCGCGTAGAAGAGGCGTTTTGGGCTTGAATATTGGAGGCACGTTCAGTTCTGGATGTCGGAAAGGCGCCCGCAGCCGGTTGCGAAGTTCGCCATTGATCTCCGCCGCCCGGACCTGATAAGTGGTCAATGCCTGCCGCTGCAACCGCACCAGCATGGTCATCGCGAATGTGTGCCACAGGTGATGCAAAGTTCCCGTCACACCGGTCCCCCGGAACGCCTCTGCAAAAACCGCCGTCAATCGTGTCTTGCTGACCGCGTTTCCCTGAAGATTGAGGAGGAGCGCCGACCGCGGCCGATAATCCGGCCGCTGGCGCCGCAACGCCCGGACCTGCGGCATGCGAACCTCGTTGATATAGGATTGCATGCGGTCGACCAGGCGGATCGGCGGGTAGATCGTGCGCGGCTTGTCACCCTTGGTAATTGTCAGGGGCACGCCGATCAGAGGATGATTCTCTTCGTCGAGATGCGGTCTCCGTAGAGCGGATCACGAGCAACTTCTGACATGGCCCGTGTACCCACATCTTCATCAGCCGTCCGTTAACTTTACGGGGCCTTCCGGTGCCAGGAGCACTGCAACGCTTCGTTTCGATCTTCTCACGGCTCTGCGCAATCTCTTCGTCCTGCCCCGCTCAAAATGCTCCGCTCTGGCTACCCATATTCACCGCCTGCAATGGCGCAATGGAAAGCCGTGGCCATGGTCAGCTGACATCAGCGGCCGCAGATCTCAACGCGTTCATCTGTAACAAAGTGACATCGCCCGATGGACAGTTTGGCGTGCGTGGCGCCTCACCCCTTGGTCACTCTGCGTTGCAGAGCCGCCCCACCACGCGGTAGCGGCGTCTCGTTGGCCAATCTCGGAAGCGCGTTCTTCGACAGGAAATCATTGATCGCTTCGCCAAGGAGCGCTTGCAGCGTGCTATCTCGTTCTAGCGCAAGACGCTTCAGCGCCTTCACAACTTCAGGGTCGAAATGACCGGAAATTTGGCGCCGCCCGCTTCGGGACGGAGGCTTGTTTGCGACCATACATCACCACCGAAAGAAGAACTCCCGGGAGCTCTACATAAAAGAGGAACATAAGTAATCAAGGTGTTGATCTGTCGACATTTCAACACTTCAACATTTATGAATTTACTATGGTGTCGCACAACAGAACTTGACGTGGGCGCAGACATAAAGGAATGTTTGTGCAAGCACTGATCAAAGGGCCGCACGCCACTCACTGAGGCGGTCAGCCGCGCGAATAAGAACGACTGGCGCGATGCACGCACTGCTTTGGGAGGGCGTACTCATCAAGGTCAGCTGCGCGATCGACGCCGGTTCGGAATCCCGGACGCGCGCGGCGAACGTGATCTGCTGGATGGTCGCGGCACGTCATGACGGAGGAAGAGCACGACGCCGGGCTCCGCAACTATAATCAAGCTTTCGGCATCGACGTCAACGACCCCGAGGCTGCCAAGGTCGCCCGCGAACTCCCCGATCCCGGAGGGCGTGAAGATGGCCGCCTGATCGAACTGCCTGGAGGGGCGAACGGCGTTCGCCCCCTCGCTCCTACCGCTTTTTCGCATGATGATGGAGTTGATGATGCTCACGAGCACGAAGATGTTCCTGATGATGTCCCAAGAGGTTGACTATGGGGCGTTGGTCCGTGGCGCGGACGCGGCGTCGGCGATCGAACGGCACTATGCCGAAATGGATGCATGGTGTCCGCCGCAAGACCCAGAACTGAACGAGGAGTTTGCTGTCACCCTCTATGAGATCCCAAGACACGCAGAAGGGGAGGTCGCCGCCCTTGTCGACAAGCTGTCGGCCGGTGACTATACGGCCGCAGCCGCCCATCTAGTCGCGCGATATCCCGACATCACCTCCACCATCGTCAACGTCATCTATACCTATGCGGAAGGGGCGAAAGCTACAGAACTCAAGCCTATGCCAGACCTCTTCGAGCGCCTCCGCTAGGGCAATCGCGGCCTCGTCCATATCGATTTGGGTCGTAGAACGGCCAAGGCTTAAGCGGATCGATTCCTCGGCGGCCACAGCACCAATCCCCATCGCGATCAGCACGTAGTATGGCTCGGGCGTTCCCGGCGTGTGCAAGTTTTGTCTGGTCAGAGAATTTGCCAGAGTGGTGGCAACCTCATGCGGCAGCGAGGCTTTCGAACTGCTCGGAGAGAGACGGGTTCGGATTGAAGGCGTACCGCGCCTGTCGTTTGCGCATCATGTGGACCATCTCGATGCCGGACAGGGTTACCGCGGCGGGGTGTGCATCGATGAAACCGAGCATCGGCCGCACCCGGCGCTTGATCCGCCGATGATCCTGCTCGATGCGGTGATTGCGGTATTGGCTTTGGCGGATGCGGATCGGCTTCGACCAGCGCCGGGAGCAATCCTGCAATCGACTTGTGGCATCGCAGGAAACAATGGCTTCCCGGTTGGTCTGACTGCCCTCGATGACGATGTGATCGGGACGGCCATGGCGTGCCAACGCTTTTGTGAAGAAACGCTTGGCCGCCGGCAAATCCCGGTATTCACTGAACCAGAACTCGATGCTGTCGATGGCGCGATAGAGGTACATCCATCGCCCGCGGACCTTGATGTAAGTCTCGTCCGCATCCCATTTGCCGATCACGGAGCGCTTGCGCCGGTTAAAGCGTTCATCAGCAGCGGCGCGAAATGAACGACCCAGCGATGGATCGTCGAATGACCGACACTAATGCCACGCTCCGCCATCATTTCTCGAAGATCGCGTAGGCTCAGTCCGTAGGCCAGACACCCGCGAATGCAGAGCAAGATCACGGATTGGTCGAAATGGCGGCCTTTGAACATCTCAACTCTTCGGGGAACACCGGAGCCCAATGCCATGCGCTTGGTTACCAAGAACTTTGCAACACATTCCTCTCAGGCGGGTATTTCGCTGACGTAAACCGACGTACCGAGCTGCCGACCAAGTGGTGTCTCGATCCCGAGCAAACAATACTGTCGACCAAATTGTCACCTATCGAACAGAAGCGAACGGTACCCAGCCAGCAGAAGCGCGACGCAAAGGTGCGCCGGCCCGAATTGAGTATCAGCGGAGCTACGTCCTCAGGATGGTACGTCGCTTGCATAGTCATTGTGGGAAGCCGTTGTGACGGTCTCTCCAGAACCAACGGAGATGACGATGGCAATTGGTCCAGAATTACTGAATTGCTCGGCGCAACTGAAGATTTCGGCTAAGAGCTGCAGGCGCAGCGTGCCGAGGCAGGAAGGTAACGATGTCGCAAGCTGAGGTAGAACGATTCGTCGACGATCTGGCGAAAGACGGTAATCTGCTCGAAAAGGTAAAACCGAATGCTACGGGTCTCGCATCGATTGTGGCTATAGCAAAGAGCCACGGCTACAATTTCACGCTCGATGAGGCTAAGAGTTACATTCAATCGCGAAGCCCACGCGAGTTAACCGACAAGCAACTCGATGCGATTTTCGGCGGCAAGCATGATCCCAACGTTGCGACCTCGACCAAGGTTGTGCAGACCGCTGCGGTCGTTACCACCGCTGTGGAGGCAGCGGAAGCAGCTACGACTGTCGCAGAGGCAGCCGAAGCCGTTGTAGTCGTCGCTGCGGTCCTGATCTAACCGCTCACTTTAGAGTCTGAGCGCATCCACCCGTGCTCGATGAGACGTGTGAAGAAAACTTAAAATCAGGCCACTCGCGAGAAGCGATCATGGGATCGCTTTTGGCAGCTGGCCTGCGAAACGCCGCATCAAGAGGCCGTCCGTAACGTCATGACGCACGCTGCAACCGAACACTACCGACAGATCTTTGACCGACGCACTCCCGGACAACTTCGTACGCTAGCACACATCAAGCGCTTCCTGGAGCGCTTGGTCGGCGACATGGCGTTCCGCACCGCGCTTTCGGAGAACGGCGACAACCCTCGAACGGTCACTGAGCGCTACGGCATCGAAGTTGACCCGATGGAGATGCTGCCGCTCTGGCGCAATAGCTACCTGAAATACCGCTTCGAGCCGGAATGTGCGTCGTGGCCGCTGGCTGTGATGTGGGACGAGTATATCCGCGAGATGTTGCGCCATCGCGACATGCTGCGCGCCGAGGGCGAAATGTCGATGGTCAACCCCCGCTTCCATGCGTGGCGAGAGCGCCAAATCCGCCGCTGCAACGGCGAATTGGGCGGATCGGCACCGTCGGTCACGCACCCGGTCATCGCTTTCGAGCTGAGTGAAGGCTGCACCGTCGGTTGCTGGTTCTGCGGCTTGTCGGCCGACCGGTTCAAGGGCTATTATGAGTATAGCGAGGAGCATGCCGAGCTTTGGCGCGGCGTGGTCGGTGTCGCGAGCGAGATGTTTGGTTCGGCAGCCCGCACTGGTTTCTGCTACTGGGCCACAGATCCGATCGATAATCCGGACTACGACCGCTTTCTGTTCGACTACTATGAAATTACGGGCGCATTGCCACAAACGACCACGGCGGCCCCGCTCAAGGATCAGGCGCTCACCAGGCGCGTGCTCGAACTGTTCAAACGTTACGGTGGCGTGACGAATCGTTTCTCCGTGCTAAGCACGAACCACCTCAATCAGATTCACGCGGCGTTTTCGCCCGAGGACCTGATGGGGGTCGAACTCATCCTCCAGGGCAAGGAGGCGCTAACCGCAAAGGCTTTCGCCGGGCGCGCGCGCGCGCGAAAGGAAAAACTCAGGGCAGCCAACAACGACGATGCAATCGAGTTGCTCGAGCGCGATCACACGACGATCGCCTGTGTTTCC
>NZ_JAMYMV010000125.1:0-8565 GCF_040318715.1 Mesorhizobium sp. M1050
CGCGGCCCCCCGCCCCCCCCCCGCCCGCCCCGCCCCCGCCCCGCCCCGCCCCCCGCGCCCCGGCCCCCCCCCCCCCCCCCGCCCCCCCCCCCCCCCCCCCCCCCCCCCCCCCCCCGACCCCGCCGCCGCAGGACAAGACCGCGGCCATAGATCCGAAGCCCGAGGTCAAGCCGGATGCCGTCGCTGAAGCCATAGCGCAGGAGCCGCCCGCCGAAGCGACGCAACTGCCCGACTCGGCGCCCGCGCCGGAGGCCCGGCCGAAGCCGCAACCGGCACAGGCCGAAAGCGCCAAGGCGCCGGACCGCAAGGATGCCGACAAGCCGGTCAAGGAAGCCTCGTCGAAGCCGAAGTCCGACGACAAGCAATTCAACGCCGACGAGATTTCCGCTCTCCTCGACAAGCAGAAGCCATCCGGTGGCGGCGCCAAGCGCTCGACGCAGCAGGCGTCGCTCGGCGGCGACAAGGACCAGGGCCAGAAGCTTTCCAGGTCGGAAATGGGCGCCCTGGAAAGCCAGCTCGGCGGCTGCTGGACCCTTCCCGCGGGCCTTGAAGGTTCCGAAAACTTCGTCGTCGTGGTGCGGTTCAACCTGGATGCCTCCGGCAAGCTGGACGGGCGACCGGCGGTCGAAAAGTCGAGCGGAAATCGTCAGTTCGATGAAAGCGCCGTCCGCGCGGTGCAAAAATGCGATGTCACCGGCCTGCAGGTTCCCGCGGGCAAGCAGGACATCTGGGCCGACGTCCGCGTCACCTTCGATCCTAGGGAGATGCTGGGTCTCTAGGGCCCGAGTATCCGAAAATCAGTACGAGAAGCGAGAAGACATGAAATCAATCCTCAAGCCGCTCCTGATGGTCGCAGCCATGGCGATGGGCATGACCGCGGTGGGCACGTTGCCGGCGCTGGCGCTCGTCGAGCTCAACGTCAACAAGGGCAATGTCGAGCCGCTGCCGATCGCCATCACCGACTTCCAGGGCGGCGATGCGCTTGGCGCGCAGATCTCGCAGATCGTCACCGCCGACCTGAAGCGTTCGGGGCTGTTTGCGCCGATCGACAAGAGCGCCTTTATCGAGAAGATCACCAACCCGGATGCAGCGCCGCGCTTCGATGACTGGAAGGTCATCAACGCGCAGGCTCTGGTCACCGGCAGCGTCAGCAAGGAAGCCGACGGCCGTATCCGTGCCCAATACCGGCTTTGGGACACCTTTGCCGGCCAGCAGATGTCCGGCGAGCAGTTCTTCGCCAACGATGCCAATCAGCGGCGTGTCGCCCACATCATCGCCGACGCCATCTATGAGCGGCTGACCGGCGAAAAAGGCTATTTCGACACACGCGTTGTCTTCATCGACGAATCCGGCGCCAAGAACGCGCGCAAGAAACGCCTCGCCATCATGGACCAGGACGGCGCCAACATCCGCTATCTCTCGGATGGCAAGTCGATCGTGCTGACGCCGCGTTTCTCGCCGAACCGGCAAGAAATCACCTACATGTCCTATGAGAGCGGCCAGCCGCGGGTCTACCTGCTGCAGATCGAGACCGGCCAGCGCGAACTGGTCGGAAATTTCCCCGGCATGACTTTTGCGCCGCGCTTTTCGCCCGACGGCCAGAAGGTGATCATGAGCCTGCTGCGCGACGACGGCAATTCCAACATCTTCGCCATGGATCTGCGCAGCCGTTCGACGACACGGCTGACCAATTCGACCGCCATCGACACCTCGCCCTCCTATTCGCCCGACGGCAGCCAAGTGGTGTTCACCTCCGATCGCGGCGGCCGTGCACAGATCTACGTGATGGGCGCCGATGGCTCGGGCCAGAACCGCATCTCGTTTGGCGACGGCGTCTATTCGACGCCTGTATGGTCGCCGCGCGGCGATCTCATCGCCTTTACCAAGCAGACCGGCGGCGAATTCCAGATCGGCGTCATGAAGACCGATGGCTCCGGCGAGCGCATCCTGTCCTCCGGCTTCCAGCAGGAGGGACCGACCTGGGCGCCGAACGGCCGCGTGCTGATGTTTTTCCGCGACTCCGCCGGCGGGCCCAAGCTTGTGTCGGTCGATCTTACCGGCCGTAACGAGCAGTCGATCCCGACCACGAACTTCGCTTCGGACCCAGCCTGGTCGCCGCTGCTCGAGTAAGAGGCGAATCGGAGAAATGACGAATTGAAGAATTGAAGATGGAGAAATCGGGGAATTATATTAAGCGTGCGAAGGATCTAGAAGTTTATAAGCGCGCTTATGCGGTTTCTCTTGACGTACATAAAGCTACGCTCGCTTTCCCGAAGATTGAGCAATACGCATTGGCCGATCAGTTGCGTCGTTCCAGCAAGGGAATCTGCGCCAATCTGGCTGAGGGATTTGCCAAGCAGACACACTCCAGACCGGAATTCGCACGGTTCGTTTCGATGGCGATGGGCTCGTGCAGCGAAGCGGAGACGTGGATATCTTACGCGTTCGATCTGGAATACATCAGCCGAGCGCAATGCGATGAGTGGCTGCAAGCGTATGCGCATGTCCACGGCATGCTGATCAATCTGAGAGAAAAGCTGAAGTGAATTGTCCTGTCGGGGTTCGACATTTCATCAATTCCTCAGCTCTTCAATTCCCCTTTTTTCCATCACCTCGTCGCGTTTTGGCCGCATTTCCGCCTAGGGTCCGCGCCAACTGTGACCACCGACAAAGAGGTTGTGGACGGCAGCCTAAACCAAATTTTAACCGTGTTTCTTGAATGCCGGTTAACCCAAACGTGGTTACTGGGTGATCAACGAAATCACTCGAAATACGAAGGAGAGGCGGCATGGGCCGTATCGCAGCACTTACCAGAAACCCAGTCATGATCGCGCTGGTGGCGATGCTCGCCATCGCCGGTTGCGCCTCGAAGAAGACGCCGAACAACGCGGCTGATCTTGGCCTCAACGGCGCCGGCGCGGCAACTCCCGGATCGGCGCAGGACTTTACCGTCAATATCGGCGACCGCATCTTCTTCGATACGGACTCGACCTCGATCCGTGCCGATGCGCAAACGACGCTGGCTCGCCAGGCACAGTGGCTTAACCAGTACAAGCAGTATGCTATCGTCATCGAAGGCCATGCCGACGAACGCGGCACGCGTGAATACAATCTGGCGCTCGGCGCCCGCCGCGCTGCCGCCACCCGCGACTTCCTCGTCGCCAAGGGCGTCTCGGCCAGCCGTCTGAAGACCATTTCCTACGGCAAGGAACGTCCGGTCGCGGTGTGCGACGACATCTCCTGCTGGTCGCAGAACCGCCGTGCGGTCACCACGCTCAGCGGCACCGGTTCCTGAGGCGGCGTGCAGCCGGTCGCGCGTCAAAAGAATGCGCGGCGTACAGCGGTAAAAATGCAACATACCTATGCGAAAGGCGGCCTCCGGGCCGCCTTTTTCATATCCGGATGTCGGAAACAAAATTTGGCCGAAGTCTCGGCTCCTGCTATGAGCCGAAGGCGCTTGGCTGGTCCCATTCTGATTGGAAGGCGCGAACAAGCTAACGAAATCACGGCGAGAGGCACATGCATTTGAGATCGGTTTTGAGCGGCACGCTTGCGCTGCTGCTTCTATCAGGCGTCACCGCCTCGGGTAGCGGCCCCGGGGCGAACGGCTCAGGGCAATCCAGCGAAAGCGGCTTTTCCTTCCACCTGCCCAGCATCGAACTGCCCGGCATTTTCGGTCAAAAGAAAAAGCCGGACCAGGTTCAGATGGTGCAGTCCGATCCTGCCGCCGTCACCAGCGTGGAAGAGCAGCTGCGGCAGATGAACGGCAAGATCGAGGAACTCAATTTCCAGGTCCTGCAAATGCAGGAGCAGATCCGCAAGCAGCAGGAAGACAACGAATTCCGCTTCCAGCAGCTTGAAGGTGGCGGCACGCAAGGCGGCCAGCCGCCGGCACAGAAGAAATCCGATGCCACCACCGGCAGCGACACCAACGTAGCAGCGGCCCCGGCAACGCAGCCGCCTGCCGCGCCCGGCAACAACCAGTCAGCAGGCGGCAAGACGGTCGAGGACGTCATCGTCGAATCTCCCGATGGCGACCCCGGCAAGGTTATTCCCGGTACGGGAGCGCCTGAAAAGACCTTCGGAACCATCACCGTCGACAAGAACGGCAATGTCGTCGATGCCGACGGCAACACTCAGTCGACCGCGCCCGTGCAGGATACCGCGCCAGCCACCGGCGCGCCGGCCAAGACCGGCAAATCCGATACGGTAATCGCGGCATTGCCCGCCACCAACGATCCCGAGGAGCTCTACCGCAACTCCTACCAGTTCATCCTCTCAGGCGATTACGGCACCGCCGAACAGGGTTTTCGCGACCACATCGCCCGTTTCCCCAAGGATGCGAAGGCGGCGGACGCGCATTACTGGCTGGGCGAGTCGCTGCTCGGCCAGCAGAAATACCGTGACGCTGCGGAGACTTTCCTTGCCGCCAGCAAGGAGTACCCCAAGGCCAAGAAGGCTCCCGACATGCTGCTGAAGCTCGGCGTGTCGCTGGTCGGCCTCAAGCAGCATGACGTGGCCTGTGCCACCTTCAGCGAAATAGGCAAGCGCTACCCCGACGTTTCCGGTGCGCTCAAGGAACGCATCAAGCAGGAGAAAGCCCTGGCTGCGTGCTGATCCCTTTCACGCATGTCGTTGCCCCGGAACCGGGACCATCTCTAAGGTGACATGCATCGATGCTCGACACCGAGCCTGATCTTTCGACCAGAATTTTTTCGCATATCGATTTTACCAGCGGCGCTGTTGCGGCCGTGTCCGGCGGCAGCGACTCGACCGCCCTGCTCCTCCTCCTCAAACACCATCTCGACCGCACGGCGCCGGCGACGAAGCTGCTGGCGGTGACGATCGACCACGATTTGCGGGCCGGTTCAGCGGCGGAAGCGCAAGCGGTGGCGAAGCTGTGCGCGACCTATGGAATTTCACACCGCATCCTGACCTGGTCGGGCCCCAAGCCCTCGACCGGTCTGCCTGCGGCGGCGCGTGAGGCGCGCTACCGGCTGCTGGCCGAGGCGGCGCAAGCGGAAGGCCTCGGCCTGATCCTTACCGGCCATACCGCCGACGACCAGGCGGAGACGGTGCTTATGCGGCAAGCGCGCCAGGAAGGGTTGGCCCAGGACGCGGGCCGCGGGCTTGCCGGCATGGCGCCGGCCACCTTGTATGACTGGCGCAGTTGGATCGTGCGGCCGCTCCTCGGGTTGCGGCGCGCGGCATTGCGCGACGTCCTGCGGCGTCAAAATATCGGCTGGGCCGACGACCCGACCAATGCCGACAAGGCCTTCGAGCGGCCACGGATGCGTGCAGCCCTTGCCGACGGCAACGGCGCGCGGCGCGTGGACGACGCACTGGCATTGGCAGCGCATGAGGGCCGTGCGCGCAGTCAACTCGGCCTCGCCGCCGCAAAACTGATCCACGATTTCGCGACCCACCCGGTCACTGGCCTCATCCGTCTTGATCCTCACTTGTTGAGCGCAGCCGACGATCGGGCAGCCGTTTATGCGCTCCGCATTCTCTTGGCCACCATCGGCGGGATGGACTTCCTGCCGGATCAGACGCGTAGCGAGGCACTGTTGGGTCGGCTGAAAGCGGGATTTTTTTGCGCCACATTGTCGCGGACGGTTGTCGATTTCCGGCGCGCAGGCATCTTCCTGCGCCGCGAGGCGCGCGGCTTGCCCGCTGCCACCGCCGCCAGCGACGAATCCCTCTGGGATGGCCGGCGGCATATCACATTAAACGACGGCAGCGGCACATTGTTGATTGCCCCGTTCGGCGCAGCAACGGCGAAGCGACTGGCTATTGGTGAAGGAAAGGCCCCGCCGAGCCTAATGCGCGCCGCGCTCGCCGCCGAGCCGGCGTTGTGGCAGGCCGGCGAATGCCTTGATTTGTCTGAACATAGAACGGTATCCGCGATGGTTGAAGTGCGGCCGGTCGTTGCACCCTTTGCCCGCTTCCTGCCGTCCTTCGATCTGGCGCCGGCGCGTGCCGTTGCCGAGCTGATTGGCGCGCCGAAGCTGCCCGCCCTGCCTTTCAGCGGCCACAGTGCCGGTTGATGATAGGGCGAAAGCTTAACCCAGACATGCTGTTATGCTTGGCAAGGGGAGGCGCTCTCCCTATGTTAGGCGCAAGTTTCCTCTCACGACGTGTGTCCGCCCTGCGGATGCCAACGGGACAATTGATGAATCCGAACTATCGCAACCTCGCGCTTTGGGCGATCATAGCGGTCCTGCTCATAGCGCTGTTCAATCTGTTCCAGACGCCGCAGACGCGAGGGGCTTCCAGCGATGTACCTTATTCGCAGTTCCTGCAGGATGTCGCGGCGGGCCGGGTCAAGACGGTGACCATCGCCGGTGCTCGTATCAGCGGCACTTACACCGACAATTCCAGCGGCTTCCAGACCTATTCGCCCGGCGATCCATCGCTGGTCTCGCGACTGCAGGACAAGAACGTCACCATCAACGCGCGGCCTGAGAGTGACGGTTCCAATTCGCTGTTCGGCTACCTGATCTCATGGCTGCCGATGATCCTCATCCTCGGCGTCTGGATATTCTTCATGCGCCAGATGCAGTCCGGGTCCGGGCGCGCCATGGGCTTCGGCAAGTCGAAGGCCAAGCTGCTCACCGAGGCGCATGGCCGGGTCACCTTCCAGGATGTCGCCGGCGTCGATGAGGCCAAGGAAGATCTGGAAGAGATCGTCGAATTCCTGCGCGATCCGCAGAAGTTCCAGCGGCTCGGCGGCAAGATCCCGCGCGGAGTGCTGCTCGTCGGCCCTCCGGGAACCGGTAAGACGCTGCTTGCCCGTTCGGTTGCCGGCGAAGCCAATGTGCCGTTCTTCACCATTTCCGGTTCGGACTTCGTCGAGATGTTCGTCGGCGTCGGCGCAAGCCGCGTGCGCGACATGTTCGACCAGGCCAAGAAGAACGCGCCCTGCATCATCTTCATCGACGAAATCGATGCCGTCGGCCGCCATCGCGGTGCCGGTCTCGGTGGCGGCAATGACGAACGCGAGCAGACGCTGAACCAGCTGCTGGTCGAGATGGATGGTTTCGAATCCAATGAAAGCATCATCCTGATCGCCGCTACCAACCGGCCCGACGTGCTCGACCCGGCGCTGCTCAGGCCGGGCCGCTTCGACCGTCAGGTCGTGGTGCCGAATCCCGACATCGTCGGCCGCGAAAAGATCCTGAAGGTGCATGTGCGCAACGTGCCGCTGGCGCCCAATGTCGATCTCAAAGTCGTCGCTCGCGGCACGCCGGGCTTCTCCGGCGCCGATCTGATGAACCTCGTCAACGAATCGGCCCTGATGGCGGCGCGGCGCAACAAGCGCCTTGTCACCATGGCCGAGTTCGAGGACGCCAAGGACAAGATCATGATGGGCGCCGAGCGCCGCTCGTCGGCGATGACCCAGGCCGAGAAGGAGCTGACCGCCTATCACGAGGCCGGCCACGCCATCCTGGCGCTCAACGTGCCATCGGCCGACCCGCTGCACAAGGCGACCATCATCCCGCGCGGTCGCGCGCTCGGCATGGTCATGCAGTTGCCGGAGGGTGACCGCTATTCGATGAGCTACAAATACATGATCTCGCGCCTTGCCATCATGATGGGCGGCCGTGTCGCCGAGGAGTTCAAGTTCGGCAAGGAAAACATCACCTCGGGCGCCTCCTCCGACATCGAGCAGGCGACCAAGCTGGCGCGAGCCATGGTCACGCGCTGGGGCTTTTCCGACAAGCTCGGCCATGTCGCCTATGGCGACAACCAGGAGGAGGTGTTCCTTGGCCATTCGGTGGCGCGCACGCAGAACGTCTCGGAAGAGACCGCGCAGATCATCGACGCCGAAGTGCGCCGCCTGATCGACGAGGCCTATTCCACGGCGAAATCCATCCTGACCAAGAAGAAGAAGGAATGGATCGCGCTGGCGCAAGGGCTGCTCGAGTACGAGACGCTGTCCGGCGACGAGATCAAGCAATTGATCGCGGGGCAGAAGCCTTCACGCGACCTCGGCGACGACACGCCGCCGAGCCGTGGCTCGGCCGTGCCGAAGTCCGGCGGCCGGCGTAAGAAGGGTCCCGAGCCTGAAGGCGGCATGGAACCGCAGCCGTCAAGCTGAGTCCGACAAGAGGTTGATTTCAGAAACGCCGCGGCATGGTCCGCGGCGTTTTTGTTTGGAGGCTTTGCTGCCCGTCTGCCTAGCTTAAGCTTAAGACGGGCCAAGCCGGCGCTGCCGCTCATCTGCTTGCCGGGATCTTCTCCCCGCATAGTGACGGGCAGAAGGGCGCCGCCTTCCGGCGATTTCGCCAATCAATTACCTGCGTTGCCAGGGATGGCGCCGACGTTGTGGTCAGCTACTTTCTCCCCGTCACCACACGTCACTATACGGCGAGAAATGTCCGGCAGGGCAAATGAGGGGCGGCACCAAACGAGCGCGAATGGCCTGCCCGGCATTTGACAAAGAAAGGCCCGGCGGCCGCGCGGGTGGGGGGGGGGTAGTTTAGGTAGGTTTTTGGTTGTGGCCCGGAGCGGGTGGTGTTGGGCTCGGGGGTGTCGGCGCCGCCGGGGGGGGGCCCCGGGGGC
>NZ_JAMYMV010000126.1:0-8478 GCF_040318715.1 Mesorhizobium sp. M1050
CCAGTATCCGGCACTGATCTTCTTCACTCCAACGACGACGACGCTCCGGCCCGGTCAATAATGTCACATGGCTCATGCTGTGCTGCTAACTACGCTCGTAAGGACGACCTTAAGAGCGCAGCCTCGCTTCCGTGCCATGCTCGCGCAAGGCGGCCCTCGCCGGAGGCGTACACTGGAACGCCCGCATGAATTCTGCAGCAGCAGCCCTCGGCCGGCCAATTTCAGACAACGTGACAAGCCCGGCCAACAAGCCTGTGTCGTCAAATCGCCAAACCGACGCAAATTGTCGGACAGGGGAGGCCGCTGAGCCTCATCCGCTTCGATGAGAGCGGCGTCGGCGGGTTCTGTCGCAAACTTTTCGGAAAGGTCATTTGCCGCAAAAAATCGCTTGCGGCATCGCGACGAGCACTGAAGTCGATCAGCATCCGCAAGAGCCAGTATGTCAGCAACCGGGCTCGAACACATCTCAACCGGTGAAAAGGTTCTCGAAGTCCGCGAGGCCCCCGCGGCGGCCATCATCATGTACGCGCTGCGGCACCTCGAAACCGCTTCCCTTGGCGCCGGATCAATCGTGTTGAATCAAGGGCTTGAGCAAGCCTGGTCCCAGGAGGCGGTTTCAGGTGCATGCGGCAGTACTATTCACAAGAGGGTGCGAACGGGGCATAGCGTGCGCACTCGAAGGCGTCAGCGGGAGCGTCAGCTACATAGTCGATAACACGCGCTTTTTACCTCGGTCTCGGCTCGCAACGATGGATTGCTAACGGCGAACTCATGCTGGTCGGCAAGGCGATAGTGGCTGGAGCATCAACTCGGCCGACGAGAGTGGCCACACCATCCTAGACAGGATCGGCCGATATGCCCGGCATCGCCGCTCTGCAAAAAGCACGGCGGGCATCCAGACGTTGCCGGGTTGACTATGGGTGTCCGAACCGCGAAAAGAGGCCGCTCTTTATGAGCGGCGTGCGCCGGCAGTCTAACCCCAAGCCCCCCGCCCGGGCTGCCGGCGCGCTTCTAGGAACATCGAGGTAGATGACGAGACTCCGAACTACATTTCCAAAGCTATGGTGGATTCACATTTCAAGCCCAATCGATTTCCTACAGCCAGGCGCGAACGTTCGATTGGAACGTTCAGAATTCACATCAAGGTGCACCGCTGTTGCGTCCCGAACAGGTGCGGCTGCTCAATGACGAGTACGAAATCGTTCTCGTCAAGGTCTGCCACCATTAAAATTGAGGAAGGTGCGATATTTTTCGGATCGCATTCTGAAACGCATCTTTGAAAGCCAGACAGGCGCCCTCCCGGAGCCGACGCCCTTGACGAAAGCAGACGGGGGGCTCTCCACAGAATCAACTCGATGAGCCGCTGCGTGGATTGGCGCAGGACTTTGACGATACAGTTTGATGTGAGGCTAGTATGGACCCGCG
This sequence comes from Mesorhizobium sp. M1050, assembly GCF_040318715.1. NCBI lineage: Bacteria > Pseudomonadati > Pseudomonadota > Alphaproteobacteria > Hyphomicrobiales > Phyllobacteriaceae > Mesorhizobium > Mesorhizobium sp. M1050. The sequence continues at coordinate 1,426 of NZ_JAMYMV010000126.1, forward strand.
AAATAGTAATCCATCCCGTGTAACAGCTTTGTCGCAGGTGCAGGACGCCGGCTTGGAAGACGGGCAAGCGGTCCAGGCCCGGCGAGTGGGCTTTGAGCAGCACGTGTCCGAGGCGCTCCGGCCGCTGTTCGATGGCCGAGCTGACGAGCCGCCTACCGGTCCAGAGGAGCTTCTGCGACTGGAACAGGGGTTTCGCGAGGAGCTTCTGCGACTGGAACAGGGGTTTCGCGAGGTGCTTCAGCGAGGGCAGGATCATCAAGCCGCCTCGTCTTTTTTCAGCGATCCAAGGATGCCCGCTGGACGGGATGACCCCAAGGGAAGCGTGTCGGACGCTTTCGCAGCAGCCGGTTCTAGGCACGCCGGAGTTGAGGCCGCCGCCCCGCCAGTGTTAGCTGCCAGCCAACAGCAGATCCGGCCCTCGCCAGTTGCGTTTGACCGACCGGTATCATCCTCGGCTGCTGCAGGCGTGCGCTTGTATGCCCCTTCGATGATCTCTCGGAAGACCAGTTCCGAAAACTGCGATCAGTTGCCCGCCTTGTGCTGCCGCCTCGCCGTCGAGGTCGAAACGCCCGCGAATCAATGGAAGGTCAGCGGGCCATGGGGGCAGAGTGCAACGGTGTCTACACCGCCTATTTGAGGGGAGAGGTACACTTGGCTTTCCTGTTCCAGCAGCATCCGGCCGCACACCGACGCGATGGGGAGCTAGAATTCAAATCGGACCTTCGCAAGGCACGCACCGCGGATCAAACGCCGTTCGTTTGGGAAAAATGGCTCAGTACCGACAAAGCTTCTGTAATGGCCCTAGTGGCCTCGGTTGCGCTCTTGGTCGCGATACAGTGGCAAGACCCCCAGATCAACGAGGCGGTCCTAAGCGAACTGCGGACGATTCAGATCAACTACGCATTGCTCCAGCGAGACGTCGCCCGCGCCGACATGGTATTGGACTTCCGTTCCGTTGCTTCTACCGGGCAAGCATTAAAAAGGAACCTTCAAAACTACCAACGCCTTGTTGAGATTTCGCCCAATGAGAGCTCCGGGGTGCACTCCAGGTTGCTTGCACAGCTCAAAAAGTCCCTCGAAAACACAGAAGCTGCCATCTCGGCCTCGGCCGCGCAAAATGAGCTTCTGCAAAGCTCTCTCGTACGCTTTGCTCGCTCGGCTAATCGCCTTCGGAGGGGAGTGTCGAACAGGCCTGAATTTTCCAATCTGATCCTTCAATTTTCGGCCAGACCGGGATTCAGCCTCGCATTACAAATCGATCAGTCTCTCGGCCGACTTCCTCCTAGCCAGGACCAAGTCACGGAGGATGTTGCCCGCGAGGGCCGCGCTATCCTGTCCTCAATGTTGAGGTTGGACCGCGCTGTCAATCGGATCCCATCCTTCGACACGTTCGCCAAGGCTGCCGAATTGGAGCGAGAACATCTGAAAGCCTACAGCTTCGCCAGCGCGCAAGCGCAGCGTACACGACTTTTCTTTGGCTTGGTGTCCATATGCCTCTGCTTGTTTGCGACCATTCGAGCCTCCACGCTGCATGTGCGGACGAACCGGTTGGAAAGGCGGTTAGAGCTTGAAGCGGCAATGAGTGAGATCGAAGCTTGCTTCATCGACAGTCAAGCAACGAAGGCTTCGCGGCGCTTCTCCACCGAAGCAGCGCTTAGACTCATTCAATGCGTTTTCGATGCGGATCAATGCGCGCTTGCTCTGGTGGATCCGAGTATCAGCAGGAATACCGAGTACTTTGTCGCGAACAAGCGCATGCGCGTCTGGAACGCCACGCTAATCCATGAAGTCGTCTCACTTGTACACCCGGAACAGCCAGTGTTTCGCGTCGTTCCGGCGTCGGAAGTGGTTCGGACTGCCGTAGGCACTACCGGTGTTTGTCAAATTGTTGGTTGCAGGGCCTCCGATCAGCAGGCTGCGGTTTGTATCCTTGTTTTTGAAGGAGATCGCTCACCACCCTCCACAGACGACCTACTGGTTCTGGCGAGCGCTACTGTGCGTTTAGGCAACCATCTTGAAATGCAACGTGTACACACGGAACGTAACCTTTTTGAGAGTCGATGGGAGCATGCGGAAAGGCTGACGGCTGTCGGCACAATCGCAAGCGGCGTTACACATGAATTCAATAATGTTCTAGGAGCAATAGTCGGCTACGCAGAGATGGCTAAAGGTCTTGTGCGCCGTCCCTCGAGAATTCGGGGCCACATCGGCCAAATTATCTTGGCCAGCAACCGAGCCAAGCTGATTATTGATCAAATTTTGTCACTAAGCCGAAATCGGAAGCGCGTGACGATGCCTTTCGACGTCTCGGAGAGTGTAATGGATCTCGCGCCATTGCTGCGGGTTACACTTCGTGCGGATGTTCAGTTGAACTTCAAGATCAACGAGTGGCAAACGGTGATCGAGGGCAGCCCGACCGAGATACAGCAGATCCTTATGAATCTATGCAAGAACGCGTCGGAGGCTCTCTTGAATGAGGGCCGTGTCGAGATTAGCGTTTCTCGCGCTCACGTCTGTCAAACGAAGCCCGTGGCTAAGGGCACCTTGAAACCGGGAGATTACGTTCTCCTCTCCATCAGCGACGATGGCCAAGGAATCGCAAGTTCGGTGCTTCCGCATATCTTTGAGCCCTTTTTTACCACGCGCTCTCGCGTCGGCGGGACCGGACTGGGTCTTGCTGCAGTGGACCGCCATGTGAGCGCGCTCGCAGGATGCCTTGACGTCACCTCGGCTGTTGGCCGAGGTACACGCTTCGATCTCTACTTACCGGCCTGCGCTGAGGAGCAGGTCAGAGCTGATAGCGCTTCCGGTCCATACGATGGATCACTTGGCAACGGAGAAATCATTGCAGTCGTGGAGCCCGATCCAGCAGCGTTGGAGATCTACAAGGATAAGATCGCCGCGCTGGGTTATAAGCCGGTCGGCTTCGCGACCTTCGAAAGTCTTTGCGACTGGATCGAGAGCGGGAAGGCAGCCGACCTCCTAATTTTCGATGAAGCGACTTTCCTTGGGCGAGGACAGGCCGAAGCCGTACGTCCCACCCTGATGACGGTGCCCATCATCGTCGTTGGTGGAAGCGACCCCATGCCGATCACATCTGGTAATCAGACCTTCGTCCTTTGGCTAGCCAAACCGGTCTCGTCCAGGACGATGGAGCATGCAATTCGTACGATGATAATGGCATGATGCCGCCGACGCGCTCAGGCTACCGAGCTACCGAGGCAATCGGAGGCGGAGCCGGCTGGGATCCAGCAAATACAAGAGCGTCGGACGATCTCTGCGCACCCGGCTCATGGCGAGTTCCCCTCGAACACTGTCGTCGGCTTCCGCCCAAGGAAGGGATCCCCGACCACGGCAAGATGATAACCCGATTGCGGCTTTCAAGTGTCCTCGCATCCCCCGAGGGCGCCACCTGATCTCTCGGGCAACCTTGTTCGGCGCCGCAGTTATTGAGGCGGTCGGCTTGGAAGCAGTTCCTTATGGCCCTCATGCATAAACCAGAGCACCCGTTTGAGATGACTGCGAAGGGCCTTACGGGCGCGGATTGGCTCTTGGACCGGATCGATACCCAGTACATCCAGCGCCATCTCCTCTTCGCTGGCACTGTCGGCGCACGCGTCCATGAGCTTCAAATAGAGCTCGAAATGTTTGTTATCATATGCGGTTAGGCTTTCCGACCAGGGGACTTCCGTTGCAATGGTTGGATCAGGCGTTGGGCGCGATCTGCTTTTCATCCATGTCTCGCTTTGGCGATGAACCAGGCCCCCGTTCCGATTCAGAATATCTCCATCTAGCGCACTTTCAACAGTTCTCGGCCTTCTTTCGGACAGTGCCCAATCGTTGCATGTGGTCGTGGGTTCCAAATTGGCGCGCGGCTGCTCGCGACCAATACATCCTCAACTTGGCGAGGCGATGTAACGCCCGGCTGAACCAGAATGGCGCGGCTATTGAGCATCGCCGATTGGATCGAACCTCTTATTTTAGCTTCGCGATAATCTAGTCTGGATGCTTGCAAGCGTCCATCATGCCGCCGTACATACGCTTAAGGATCTCGCCCATCACCGTACGAGCAGCAACCATTTCCAAACTCGATCTTCCAACTTGAGGCTTTGCGTTACTGCATAGCTGCATTGCACAAAATGTGTTTGCGCATTGCACAACTTTTAGCCTTTAAGCTTACAGCTGATGCACGCGATGGTTTCCTCCCACTCCAACGTATCAGCTGTTCCCCTCTGAGGGTTTTGACTTTACACCTAAAGGGCCTCGGTTTTCCGATGGCCCTTTTTTTGGCGGTCGCCACGTCGTTAATAGAACGCGGCTCGATCGCCGGTTCAGCTATCAGGCTTTGGAACCCGTTCTGCCCGGCCGACCCCTCCCGACAACAGTCTGACCTTCGCCAGCCTTCTACGGGCAAGCGTTCGCGCCAAAAGTTCAAAGCCGCGTCCGTAACATTCGACGATGAAAGCCAATGTCATCAGGTCGAGCAGAAACTCGTCGATCGCATGTGTGAGCGCATCAGACTTTTGTCCGAACTGAAGGAGCAGGGCGCGCGCGTCTTCGATCGCGGCCTGGCAATCGTCTGCATCTATCAGGGAACTGATCCTGTCAAAGATCTGCAAGCGTCCTCACTTTTCGGAAGCCACACTCAGCATCGAACGCCGCTGATGAGTGAGTTTCCAACAAAAGAACAGGGTAACGTTTCGCGAAAAATCGCTCGGCAGCGCGTCGAACGAGCATGATGCCTCCGGCTCACCAACATGTCGTCGAAGGCGAGTGAGCCGGCCCATGTCTGCGTCTCGGCCGCCAGACCACTGGTCAGGAGGAACTGTGGCCACATCGTCGGAGACAAATGGGTCCATCTATTCTTCCAGCCGCCACGGTTCAGCCTAGATTACATGGGAAGCGACAATAACGGAAAGCAAAGGATCGCAAAATGAGTAGGGTGGCTAGATCAAACGAAGATTTGGCTGCACCAACGACCTTTGGGCCACTTCTGCAGCCCACTTTTCGCTCGATCTGGCTCGCCACGCAGGTTTCAAGCCTCGGCTGGTTGATGCAGACTGTCGCCATCAGCTGGCTGATGGCAACGATCTCGACTTCCGATCTGATGGTTGCGTTGGTTCAGGCTTCATCGAACCTGCCCGCCTTCGTCTTGTCTGTCTTCGCCGGGGCTCTCGCTGACAATTTCAGCCGGCGCCGGGTCATGTTCGCCGGTCGGTGCCTTATGGTGACTGCCTCCGCGATGCTGACCGCATCGGTGGCGCTGGGCTTTGTCAGTCCGTGGATGATCCTCGGCTTCAGCTTCTTGATCGCAAGCGGCGGTGCTCTCAATGATCCGGCCTGGCAAGCGTCGGTTGGCGATATTGTGGATCGACGAGATGTTCCCGCTGCCGTCACCCTGCTTTCTGTTGGATTCAATACCGTCCGGACTGTGGGCCCGGCGCTCGGCGGCATTGTAGTTGCCTCGTTTGGCCTTATGGCGGCATTCGCGGTGACCACGCTCACCTATTTCGTACCCTTGGCCACTATTTGGCGCTGCAAGTGGAAGGTTCGTTCTTCCCCTCTTCCACGCGAGTCGATGAGGACGGCGATCTATGACGGGCTGCGCTTCACGGCTATGTCATCGGAAATCAAGGCCGCGATCGCGCGCGGAACCCTCTTTGGCTTGGCGAGCATCGCCATACTCGCGCTGCTGCCGGTGGTTGTCCGCGATCAGCTGGGAGGAGGCCCGCTCGCCTATGGCGCGCTCATGGCCGGCTTCGGGACCGGAGCCGTCTTCGCTGGCCTCTCCAACAGCCTGTTCAGACGGAGCTTGTCGCAGGAGCGGCTGATGAGGCTCTCCTGCGTCGCCTGCGCGGCGTGCTCACTTTCCCTGGCACTGACAACTTCGATCGGGGTGGCGGCAATTGCACTCGCTTTGGGCGGCGCGGGCTGGGTCACCGCCTGGTCAGGGGTCGGTGTGAGCGTGCAGCTGGCAAGCCCGCGCTGGGTCGTGGGGCGCACCATCTCGATCTACTATGCTTTGATAGATGGTGGCATCGCGCTCGGCAGCTGGGTGTGGGGCACGGTGGCCGAAAACCATTCGCTGGCCCTGGCGCTGGAGGGTTCCGCTGCCTCCCTGATGTTCGTCGCTGCAGCCGGCGTTCTGTTTCCTCTTCGCGAGCGCCGCGACTCAGAGCCCGATCCTCTGGAGGAATTCGATGCCCCGGCTGTCGCTCTCAATCTGAAGCCGAGAAGCGGCCCGATCGTGGTCAAGGTCGAATATCTGATAGCCGAGAGAAATCTCGAGGCTTTCCTCGACCTCATGCGGCAGCGGCGTCATGTACACAGCCGGGTCGGTGCTCGGAATTGGACGCTCCAGCGGAACTTGCAGAAGCCTATGCATTGGACGGAAACGTTCCGCACGCCGACCTGGACGGACTACCTTCGCCTCAATCATCGTCTGACGGAAGTGGACAAGGAACTGGACGAGCGTGTCTTCCAGTTGCACGCGGGAGAGGAAGCGCCTCAGATGACACTTTCCATCGAGCGACCGACAAGCTCGGCCCGCAAGCCCGAGCACTCAGCTTTTCGCCATCCCCGTCATTGAAGCCCGGCCGGCACAGAAAACGCGATTCTGTCTATCGCGCTCAAACCGGTGCGGGAGACGGATAATCCACCAAAATTCGATGATGGGTGGCAGAGAAGAACCCCAGGCTGAGAGTGCGACCGATCGGTCCCCACGGTGAAGCGGAGCCTGGGGCTACAGCGGCACGCGACTATTGCCGCGTGTCACCTTTTGAATTTAAAGTCTTCCTCAGTCGCCTCAGTCCGCCTCGCTGATCCGGGCCAACGCTATCTTGAGGTTGGCATTTTGTCCCGCCAGCTCGCTGAGACGATCACGTTCGGCGGCGACCACATCCGGACTGGCGTTGGCAACGATGCACCCGCGCGGAGCGTGCTGTTGCTGGAAGCAGGAAGGCATGATCGGCCAAAGCCGGGAGAGGTGCTGCCGGCAGTAGCGAATGGGCTGCTGCGTCAGCTTGGTGTCTGGACGCCGTTCGCCGAGGCCGG
>NZ_JAMYMV010000127.1:0-8204 GCF_040318715.1 Mesorhizobium sp. M1050
CTCTGCTTTGTCCACATCTAAAGCTTGAATCATAACCCAGCCTCAGACGAAACCCCCCGGCAAGCCGATTTTCAAAACAGTCTCTAAGCGCCGTGGAACAGCGTGGCCAAGTGGGGAGCTTGTCGCAGCCAGCCGCTATTTTGAACGGCTGATGGATAATTCCAAGGTGGTGCGGTATCTGGCGCGCAATTTTCCTGGCCATTTTGAAGAGTTTCACAATCTGTCGGTGCTCTTCCTCAAATAGGTGGGGGAGCGGGCCGGCTCCACAGCCGCTCGGCGCACTACCGGATTTCCTTTTGACGCGCCAACACTACATGGCTTACTAATCTTTCCAGATCACGCGCTTTGATTTCGACCAGCCGCCGGAACCGGATGGTTTCCAATTCCTGCCCGACAGGATGGAACACCCGCGGCGGTCATGGAATCCGGTTCGTCGCATCGCCGCGCCATGCCGATGTACTGCTCGTCACCGGGCCCGTGACCAAGAATATGCGAGAGGCACTGAAGCGAACCTACGACGCAACTCCCAATCCCCAATGGGTGGTCGCCTCGCACTCGGACATTGTGCCAGCAACGGCGGCTGTTTCGCTGGCAGCTATGCCGTGATGCGCGGCGTGTCGGAGGCTCTGCCTGTCGACCTGCACATTCCGGGGTGCCCGCCAGCGCCAATCGAAATTCTGACAGGCCTGCTCGCCTTGCTTGAGGGCGTGAATTCAAAGCGTGATCCATGAGGCTGAATATCGATGGGGAGGCTTATCCAGGCCGGCCTTGTCGCTGCATGTGTCATGTGTCCAAAGCATACCCTTGCGGAAGCGCCGGGCCGCTTGGTGGCATTGATCGAGGTGAAGGCGACATCCAAGATCGACAGCAGCGACTTTCGGCATATCAATTGGTTTGACGCGGCTCGGACTATTTTTGCTGGGTGGCTACAGCAACCATCCGATTTCTATCCGAAGCTATCCGAGGCTACGATCATCGTATTCAGCCTCTTCCCTTCATCGAAAAACGCGCCTCACTGTGTCCGTACAAGAGCGTGTTCGACAGTTGCGGTGCGTGCCTGAAGTAACGCCACGGCACTCCGGTCGGCTCCGCTCGCAACAACTGACGGTCGTCGAACCGAACCGGTCGACGATGCATGTTGAGGCATCTAATGTAAAAAAGAAAATTTCTCACGGACGAAGAAGTCTCAGGGCGCTATCGCGGGGTGTTTCCGTCGGAACACTCCGCAATTGGCGCGCGATGAAAATCGGGCCGACCTACATCAAGATCGGCAAGGCAGTGCTATATCGCCTTGAGGAGCTCGATGCATGGGATCGAAAGAATATCGTGATCTGCCGTGCCTCGCGCGTATAGAAAGCGCTGCTTGCGGTACCGATGAGGACGGCAACTCACGTGATCGCCCACAGTCCTCCCGCAACGACCGCCGCATAGCGTGCGGCCTTGCCCATTGCGACAAGAGCAACGAACACCCAGAGATCCACGCGTGCCGCGCCTGCCGCAATGGTGAAGGCATCTCCAACAACCGGCATCCAGGCAAACAGCAGCGTCCATTCGCCAAAGCGTCGGAACGTCCCGCTTGCCTACTCATAGCGCTCAGGAGTTATAGGGAACCAGCGCCTGGTCCCACCGGCCACATTCGACGTATATTGAATCGATGACTAAGCGCTACGACATGCAGCGAGCACATAGTGCACATAGTGGTCTCTAGTCGATCACTGACGTCTTCACCGGACAGCCGGCTACTCTTGACGGTGTGCTAGTCGTGAGGCTGAAGCCAACAGAGGCCGATGACTTGAGAGACCGGAAGGCGAAGGGAATCGCCTGAGCCGCCTGGTGACATGCACCAGCTATGCACCAGCCATGCCAACTCGACTGCCATCATTTTTTGGCGTCTGCTAGCGCGGCTCATCGGCAGGGGTTCATTCGAATCTGCGGCGTGTCTTTCGCTCTTCTGCGTCTTGCAACCTGGTTGGCTCATATTCGAACGACACGCGGTTCCGCCCACGTTGTTTCGCTTCAAAAAGGCACCGTCCGGCAATGCGGAGGACGTTCTGAGTATCTGCATTGCGAGAGATTTCTGCACCCCCGATGCTGACGGTCACCTTTACGACGTCCTGTTGCCCCCGGACCCAGGGAATCCCCTCGATATTCCGACGGATGTTCTCCGCAATCGTCATTCCCTGCTCTTTGCGCGCCTCTCGCAGCAAGATCCCGAACTCTTCCCCGCCAAGACGGCCAATTGAGTCACCTGGGCGTGTCGCATAGACGAGGGCCTTTGCCATCTGCACCAAAGTCTCGTCACCCTTGAAGTGTCCATGTTTGTCGTTGATTGAGGAGAAATGATCCGGATCGATCAAGAGAACCGTGTCGCATTCTCCTTCATCGCGCCTCCTGTCCATCCTTGCCATGAATTCACCGCGGCTAAGGAGCCCCGTCATCGGGTCGTGGCTGGTTACGAAGGTGAGCCTCTCGTGCGCCTCTCTGAGGGCTGTGTGTGACTTCTCCAGCTTGTCGCAGGTATCCTGGATCGTTTCCGACTGGGCGAAAATGTAGGCACTGACCGGCATTCCGATCAGGATGGGAATGAAGGTACATTCCACCCAACTCAGCCAGTCGATCGGCATCTGCAACGCAAGCTGGCCGTGAACGACAGACCGACGGTCGCCACGACTGCAATTATCGTCACGATTACTGATTTGCCCAGAATACGATTGGTGCGCGGCATCATATCGTCTTTTTAAACACCGGCACTGAATATGACGTTACCAATTCGACTAAGATTATTCGGGCCCAAGCGCTGGTGCAAAAAGCGGCCCTCGACCTTGCCAGAGGGACGTCCATAAGTTGTGTGCGTCAAGTTCTGCAAAAATGGCGTGGCGGTAGCTGTGACGTCGGCGTGTTAGGCCGTTTGGCTGCTGTGGAAGCTTGGCGATTTTCACATATCGCGTGGTTTAGCGCACATGGCCGCGATACCTCCTGCAGTCCACATCCTCAAGGACGCAGGGCTATTCGAATTTGATATCTTGGGGTTATCCGCGCAAGCGTATTTGCACCTACATTAGCCACCACTTGACGAACCCAATGCCCGCACCAGACTTATGGAATGGCTGGAATGGCTCGGGAAATTATCGACGCCGATGATGAAATGACGATCACCGTCGCCGTTCTGAAGATGCACGATGACTGGGATCGCAATTCGGCTATTGCGTCCATGTCATTTCTGATCAGCCCGGTGCTGGGCGGAGTCAGCCGAAAGTTCCACGGCCTTTCCCTTTCGGCGCCAAAGCAGACGAAGTCCGCAAACAAGGTGGAGCCCACAGGCGAGATGGCCGGGTACGCGATGAGGCCGCAATGTCACGGTAAATGCCGGCGCAGCTAGCAACATCACCATTAGCGCAGAGCCAAGGCCGAGCCAGAGCATAGCCACTTAAAAGTACGATGATTGTAGGAAAGCCGCCACCCTTCGAATGCCTATATCGCTGTCTGCCAGCCAAGGAGAGGAATGATGAAGAATCCCTATTGGGCCGATGAAACCCAAGACTTCATTCTTCGCGACGTTCTTGATTTGGCCGGTTACAGCGATCATGGCGTCGTAATCACAATGATTGATGCGGAAGGAACGCGACTTCGTCTCCACCTGGAGATCAGCACGGGCGAGCTGCTGTGCGAGCGAATCGCAAGCGCGCTTGAGGGCCGTTACGGGTAGTTCAAAGCCCAAGCGCGGTTCAGGGCTTGATCTGTTTCATTCGCACGCCTGATTGGCTGGAACCAGCGGTGTGTGCCAAAGGCGGTTTCAGTCCTGTTCTTAGGGGGTGCAACCGTTCGTCACCGCTATCCACCCATAGTAAGGCGTGCAGGAATCAAGGTCCCTATTGAACCTCCCGTTGCGCGAGAATGGCTCTTGCCGCCGGGTGGGGATCCAAGGCAATGAAAAAACGGCCTAAGGCCTGTTGAGATTCTGGAGGGTTCTGTGTGGTCGCGGGCGCGATGGTACGGGCTCGCACGGGTCGCGACTACATTGAAGCCTGATTGAACTGAACCGCGGGATGGCGGGCGGGGCTATGGGGATTTAGGGCTCGACATGTGTCCGAGGCGCCGGAGCGGGCTCGCCGATCGCTCTTGGCGGTCGCCCGTCGTCGAGATGCAGGACCATCTGCGACGCGCGAGACGGCGCCATTGGGGCGTTGACGCTGAGGTGTGGCGTTGCTGGCGACAGCCAGGCTGCGACTTTGACTAGCGGCGCGCAAAGGCCCTTCGGCGACTGTAGCAGACGCCGGGATGGACGGTGCGAGCGTGTCGGTGCGCAGCGTGTCATGAGGTGTCTGGCCAGGTCGGGGCCTTGCGCGGGATCGGGCCGAGCGAGGCCATGGCGCCGCCGCAGCCCGGACAGATGTTCAGGGAGCGCCCTGTGAGACAGCGGTAACGCTGGCGATAGTCGGCGGTCGGGTCCGGCGTCAGCGGCGTGGGCGCCGCCAGAAGAAGACGGCACTGGGCGAGCTTGGCGACGCGGTGGCCGTTGGCGAGGAGGCCGTAATGGCGGATGCGATGGAATCCGTCTGGAAGAGCGTGCAGCAGGAAGCGCCGGATGAACTCGTCGGCGCTTAAGGTCATGAGCGTGTTTGGACTTGTCGTGGTGGCGATAGTCCTTCCAGCGGAAGCTGACCTTTCCCTGGTCCAGGCTCACGAGGCGGCTGTTGGCGATGGCGACGCGATGGGTGTAGCGGCCCAGATAGGCGAGGACCTGTTCGGGACCGCCGAACGGGGGCTTGGCGTAGACGACCCATTCGATGCGCTTCAGTCCAGTCAGTTGGGCGCAGAAAGTGGCAGGGTCGGCCAGGCTGGCTGAAGTATGGGACCGGCAGCAGCTCAGCCTGCCGCTCGGCCAGCCACTGGGCGCGGGCTAGGCCCTGGCACTTGGGGCAGTGACGGTTGCGGCAGGAGTTATAGGCTTGCCGCACGAGACCGCAGTCGGCGCAGTGTTCGGCGTGACCGCCCAGGGCCGCGGTCCGGCACGCCTCCACCGCGCCCATAACCCGGCGCTCGACACGCCCGAGATGGCCGGCATGGTTACGGCCGAATCGTCGGCGATGCGCCGCCGCCCGCATGGCTGATGGCGATGCTGGGCGGAACAACAGATGCATGGTGAAAGGGCTTCGTGGTGCAACCTTTGGAGAAATGAGAAATGCGGATTGGAAGGCAAATGCTAATCGCTCTACGGGGGCTGGTTTTCGCGGCGATGGAATTTCGCTTCGGATTATTTAAGGCCAAGGCTGGCGCTAACGAGATAATTTGATAAATGCTGGCATTTTGTCGTCCTGCTACGCAAATGTCAGCTTTTCGCTCTAACAATGTCCTTTGGCTGTAATGCCGATCAAGCACCGAAGTTGGCGCGATGGCGGCGGAGAAGACCACGCTCGGCGCTGGCGATGGTCGCCTCGAAATCTTTGGCTTGCCGGCGACAACGTCCCAGCCAGGCGAAAGTTTGCTCGACGACCCGTCGTCGCGGCGGGCACCTCAAAGCCCTTGGCCGTGTCGGAGCGCTTGATGATTTCGATGGTCCATGTGCCGAGATTGGCCAGAGCCTGCGACAGTTTTTCTCGGGCGGGAACGGTCCGGCAATGCCCGCCACTGGCAGCCGGTCAGCCGATGTAGAGATGTAGAGAAGTGCGTCCACGACCGCCCGAAGGTCTGTCGCCAACGCGTGGGTGTTACAAGGGATAGAATGCCGGCGCCCGTTTGAGGGCGCTCTTTTGCTATCGTCGGCAACGTGATGGCAAGTCGGGATCGCGCGTCACGAGCTCGAAAACCACCACTCGTCGCAAACGAAGACAACGGGACGACCGCGGACTGATCCGCGAACCCCTAGAGTTGTGTGCGTCAAGTTCTGCAAAAATGGCGTGGCGGTAGCTGTGACGTCGGTGTCCGCCGCGCAGCTCCCGTGTTTCGCGGAGCGGCGGACACATGACGGTGCTCAGGCGGCCAAGGCCCTCAGGCTCTCCTTCTTGTGCTCGCGCAGATGATCCATGTTGAGATAGCGGGTCGCCTCGAGCCAGTTCTCGTGGATCTCCACCGCCAGCGCCCGAACCAGCCGCAGGCAACTCTGCGGGTTGGGGAAGATGCGCACGACCAGGGTGCGCCGTTTGATCTCCTGGTTCAGCCGCTCCAGCATGTTGGTCGATTTCATGTGCTTATGATGGGCAAGCGGCAGCCGATAGAAGCTCAGCGTCTCCTCGATGTTGTCCTCCACCCAAGATGATGCAAAAAATGGATACCGAAAAACAGGTCGGCAGGGCAGCCTGATTGGTTGTGTGGCCAAAACTGGCGAGATCTACACACCGATCAAATGATGCTGCTGTCGCGTCATCTGTCGCAAGCCGATCCAGGCGCAGCAATAGGCCCCACCGTCGATCAAGCTGTCGTAGGTGGGAACAGCTTCTCCGGTTAGCGACGGCAGACAAGCAATCGATCCACCGCGCGGCAGCGGAAAGGACTCATTCGGTTCGAGCCGCTTTTGAATTCGGTTGCCCAAACTAGGCACCGTTCCTGTAGAAGCGCTATGAATGTCGTTTCTTCTGGCCACCTGTCGGGCGTCTTTCGATGCCCGATGCGACCAAAACGCGATGGACGGAAGTTGCTCCTATTCCAATCAGCCTGGCAATCCGGCCCTGCCCCAGGCCGCTCTCGTAGAGCGATATGATCTTCTTTGTACGTTCTTTGACAACGCTAACAGTGCCAAGAAAACACATTAAGACATTGATTTTCCAGTCATTTTCAGAGTTCGCTGTTATGCTCCACTTGTCCCACCAATTTCCTTCCTGTCAATTTGTTTTTAAAGCGCTTTTCAGTAGCGCCTTATTCGGTGCCTAAATTAGTGCCTAACCTCTTCCGATGATGAAGCGCCTGGGTTGCGGCTCGCTGTCTTCGTCTTCCTCGGCGTCCTTGCGGTGATAGGCGGCTTGCCGACAACTATTCTTGCTGGAATTGACAGGGCCAATCTTCAGGCCTCGTCAAGCCAGAAGGCAACTCGGTCCGGGCGTCTCCGCAAGCCATGTTGAGCTGCCACTGGGACAGACCCGCCGAATTGGAAAGATCGAGGCCCTCGATACGGGTCAGAAAGAAAAAAGCGCGGTCAAAGTCTATCGGCGCGGTGAACGTCGCTCCTCGGAAGTCCGCCCGCGCGAGATTGGCAAACGAAAAGCGGCTGCCGCTGATATCGGCTTCATGGAACTGCGCTCGCCCCAATTCCGCCTTTGTGAAATCAACATTGGTCAGATTGGCGTCCTGGAAATTCGAGCGCTGCACTTCCGCGCTCGCAAACACAGCGCCCTGCGCGTCCATTCGGCTGAAGTCGGTCCTGTAAGCCTCGATTTTGTCGAACCGGGCGCCTTTGGCGGTCGAGTCGGCCAGGGAAGCACGCACAAGCGTTGCCTTCTCAAAATTTGCCGCACGGAGATTGCTGTTCCTGAGGTCGGTCGAAGTGAAATCAACACCGAACAGGTTCGCCCCGCTCAGGTCCTGTCCTTTTAGGATGAGAAGCTTTTTGTCACAGTCCTGCCAATTGACGCCAGGCGTCGCGGCTGCGTCGCAATTTTGAGCGGCAGTGGCGTTCTGCCAAGCAAATACAGTGCAAACCGCTAGAACCAAGCCGGATGCGCCGTAAACTCTGGTTCGTCTCATTGTTGCTGGACCTCTGCTACTCGCCGACAATCAACCTTACCACATCTGCTGACACTCGAAAGCGACGGCGTTTTTCCCGCTATCGACAGCTTTGGCGACTCCGGGATCGACCTCAGGATGAAGCTGATGACCAAGCCGGGAACTCAGTTCGGCATCAAGCGGCGAGCGTTCATGATGATCAAGAAGGCATTCGACGAGAACGGCATAAAGCTCGCCGTTCCCACCGTGCATGTGGCGGCTGGCGGCGACAACGCGGCCGCCGCGCAGCAACTACTTAAGATGAAGCAGGTTGCGAGCTAGCGACAAACCCGCGCCTGACGGTACCTAGTCGGTCAGCCTCTACAGGCTACATGCAGCTGCTCGCGGCCTGCCAACGTGTAGTTTTCGGACCGGCGGTCATCGAGTGCATCCTCTGTGGCGGCTATCACGGGGTGGCGGGCCACCGACTCCCCCCGTGGTGTGGACGCGCCGTGACGACTATCCCTAGGTAGTTGCCCGCAATGCGTGTATCGACTGCACATTCGCCG
>NZ_JAMYMV010000128.1:0-8108 GCF_040318715.1 Mesorhizobium sp. M1050
AATCCTCGGCGAGGTCACGTCAACCGAATGCCGAAATTACTTCACCGAGGCTGGCTATGCCCAACCTAAATTCATCCCGCTCTAGTCCCGTCGCGCCGGTCAGTCGACCTGTTTGGTGCTCACCATGACCGGCCGGATCGGCGGCGCCGGCGGCAGCAGTTCGCGGATGTCGGCGAACGGGAAAATAGGTTCGAAGCGGAACGCCTCGGCCAATGAACCTGGCTCGCCGTTGCACTGGCCGGCGCGAAAAAGGTTCTGCGTTCGCGCGCCGTCGACGAAGCGCTCGGGATCCTGCGACTGATGCTTGCGAATCGCACTGGCCTTGATGTCTGCATGCGCGGAAATGTCGACATAATGCGTCGGCGAAAAACCGGTACCGCCCATCGTGTCGGCATGCAGCAACGGGACCGTGAACGAGGCCGCGATGCGCACGCCGTCGGACAGTGCGCGATGGTCGGCATGATAGTCGTTGGGCGCATGCGTGATCGCCAGATCTGGTCCGGTCTCGCGAATCAGCTCTTTCAGCGCCCCGATCAGCGCTGCATCGGCCACCAGTTCGCCGTCGGGAAAGTCGAGGAAGCGCAGGGTCGCCCCGAGCAGCGCAGCCGCGGCCGACGCTTCTGCACGACGAACACGAGCGAGAATTGCGGGATCGCTCGTGCCGCCCTTGGCACCATCCGTGGCTATGGCAAAAGTGAGTTCTGCGCCTTGCGCGGCATAGGCGGCCATCGTACCGAACATGAAGATCTCGATGTCGTCCGGATGCGCACCGAGCGCCAGTATTTTCAAACCACTCTCTCCCCGGAAATGGAAAAACGTGCCGAACGGAATCCTGCTCGCCCTGATCGCCTATGCAAGCTATTCGGGCAGCGATGCCGTTGTCAAAAGCCTGGGCGGACAGCTCACGGTCTTTGAGATCGGATTTTTCATAACCCTCTTCGCCGGTTTCTTCCTCTTTTTCACGCGCCCAGCAGACGAGCGCTGGCGTGATTTCTGGCGCACCAGGCGGCCCTGGGCGGTGCAGGCGCGTGCGTGGGCGGGAATCGCTTCCGGCGTGCTTAGCGTCTATGCTTCACAACCATTCCGCTGGCGGAGTGCTACGCGCTGATCTTCCTGGCACCGCTCTGCGTCACCATTCTCTCCGTGGCGATTCTCGGGGAGAAGGTTGGCCCGTGGCGCTGGCTGGC
The DNA here is from genome assembly GCF_040318715.1 of Mesorhizobium sp. M1050. NCBI lineage: Bacteria > Pseudomonadati > Pseudomonadota > Alphaproteobacteria > Hyphomicrobiales > Phyllobacteriaceae > Mesorhizobium > Mesorhizobium sp. M1050. The sequence continues at coordinate 1,188 of NZ_JAMYMV010000128.1, forward strand.
GGTGGTCGCCGGGCAAGATCATCTTCGTTGCCTTCGACCTGCTGCATCTGAACGGAAAGGACTCGCGGCGTGAACCCCTGTGGCAAAGGAGGGAGCGCTTGCTGGAATTGATCGGCCGGGCGATGGCGTCCTTCAATACAGTCAACACATCTCGGGAGGCGGGGCCGAGTTCTACGCGGCGGTTGATCGTTTGGACCTTGAAGGCATGGTGTCGAAGCGGCCGGGCAGCGTTTACGTTTCATCCTTGGGAAGCGCCATTTTGGTCTACATGGCGACCAAGGACTTCGGACCCGATCTGTGGCCGGCTGATCCGAACAACGGGCGGATGGGCTGCGTATGTTGCGTTGGAAACGGGGCTGATGTCGGCTGCGAATGCTGTTCGCGTCCTAAGAAACCCGTTCATTGGAGATCGAGGCGGAACTTACCTGGCGCCCTTGGGGCACTCTTTGCTTTGCTTGATCATAGAGGACAGGAAGAATCGTCCGACGAAGGCGCTAAGTGCCGCTGTTCAGTTCCCGTCCGGCGTCTCCACAAACCCTGCGAGTCAAGCCGCCTTTCTGGCAACTGCCCTGAACGGATGGTCGATCGTAAAGGCATCAGGTCGGATCCGTTGCTCAATCTGGCTCCAGGTTGCCGGATGGGCGATCGGGAAGCCGGGCCGCGCTCTTGGCGAGAAGGCCCCAACGGCAGTGTTGCCGCGCCCGTTGCGAAGGTAATCGATGAAGATGCGGCCCCTTCTGGCTGCCGGCGCGGCGGAAAGCAGGTAACGATCCGGATGCATTTCGGCGAGCCGATTGGCCAAAGACCGGGCAAGGAGCCGGGCCTTGTCGTGCGTGATCTTTGCCCCAAGCGGGGCCATCAGGTGAATGCCCTTGCCACCGGTCACCTTCGGCCAGCTCTCCAAACCTTCCGCTTCCATGATGTCGCGGAGCGTCAGCGCGGTCCCAACGACTTCATCCCAGTCGACCCTCTTACCGGGGTCGAGATCCAGAACAATGCGGTCAGCATGCTCAATGTCATCAACTGTGGCGTTCCACGGATGCAGTTCCACAGCGTCCATCTCGACCAGTCCCAGCAAGCCGGCAAGGTCGTCCACCCACACGCGCACACCTTCGCCACCCTCACGCTTCTGGACCCGCAACTGATGCACGGCGGCCGGAATTTTCGGCAACGCGCCCTTGTGGTAGAAGGTTGCGCCAAGTGCGTGGCGGACCAGCTTCAGCGGTCTGTGGCCGAGATGGGCGAGTGCCTGATCCGCAACCCTCTCCCAGTAACGCGCAAGCTCTTCCTTGGAGGGCGAGACCGCTTCGGGCAGCAATTGCAGAATGTTCTCGCTGGGAACGCCATGTTTCCGGATTGGCCCGCGTCGCTTGGATCGGGCTGGAGGCTTGCCCGGGATCGGCACGAGGTCTTCGCGCAGACCCTTGAACACGGCCTCGCGCAGCACGCCGCGATCAGTGACGCCGCTGAATTGCACCTCGGCCAGAATGTCCGGTCTCACCCAGGTCGCCTTGGGTTTCACAATGGGCTCTGACAAAGGCGACTTGCTGATGATCAGCGGGTCAAGCCGCTCTCGAACGGATTGGGCAGCGCTCAAGGTGTACCCGCTTCTCGCTTTCCCCGCATAGAGCAGTCGGTCGCCCTCGCGGCGCCCGATGTAGAGCGATGCAATGCGGCGCGGGCGAGCGCCGAGTTTCTCGACAAAAGCGACGATGGGAAAGGTATCGCTCTTGACGCATTTGACCTTGAGCCAACTGGTCTGGACGCCCGAGCGGTAGGTGCCATCAACGCGCTTGGATACGATACCCTCCAATCCCATCCGGCAGGCATGTTGAAACACCTCTTTGCCACTCACCTCCAGATGTTCGGCATAGGTCAGTGTCGGCGCAGTGTCCCTCAGCAGCTTTTCCAGCGCTGCCTTGCGGCTCATTAGCGGCTGTTGCCGAAGATCGCGCCCGTTAAGGTGCAGCAGGTCGAATGCGTAGAAGACGAGCCTCGCCGAGTCTGGATTGCCCAACTCCCTTTCCAGTGCTTGGTAATCCGGCAGGCCAGTGTTACCGAGAACGACAGCCTCCCCATCAATGATCGCGGTCTTCACCGGCAAGCCGGCAGCTGCTTGAACAATTCGTCGATATCGATGCGACCAGTCGTAGCCCCGGCGCGTGAAGGCTCGCGCTTTGCCGCTCTCAATGATCAGCTCGGTGCGGTAGCCGTCGTACTTGATCTCATGGATCCATTCGCCGCCCTCGGGTGCATTCGCGACCAGCGTCGGCGACTGAAACTCAACGAACGAGAGCCTAGTCTCCCCGGCCTTGGAACTCACGGCACGCTCCTGACATCGAATAAAAGCGTGCGGCAAGCGAATAGGTTCCAAGACATAGTTCACCGACCGCTTGTCCGGAAACTGCGTAAACGGGGCTGGGCTGCCCGCCACGTCACGTGGCCGTCAAGCGACCGAGCTATTGGCAGGGAGGGTTTCAACAAGGTCTGCTGGCGCCTCGAGCGTCCAGACTAGGCCGTTGGGGTGGTGCTGAATCCAGCCAGTCCCGCCCATTGCCTGCGGCGCCACACGTGTTAGCACCACTGTTCCAAAGCCGCTGTGCGCGACCTTTTCAATTTTGGAGTGGACCGTTTCGCTCCAGGTCAGCCTGAACAATTTTGTTTCGGCCGTTTCGATCCCCCAGGCCACCACTATTTGTCCTGACACACCTGCCAGGACGCCATATTTTGCCGAGTTCGTTGCCAATTCGTGGAACGCAATGCCGAGATGCTGAACCGCATTAGGACCAAGGACCACGGATGGCCCGGACATCGAGATGCGCTCTTCACTGCCAAAGGGCTTTAACTGTGCCAGCAGCAATTCGAAGACATTGGCGCCCCTCCAATCATCCGAGACGAGGAGATCATGCGAGGCAGAAAGTGCCATGATGCGCTCGCGAACGTCCCGTTCGAAGGCGTCCGGGTTCCTGGACCGCTTGTTGGTCTCCCGGATCATCGACAGAATCACAGCATACTGGTTTTTTACTCGATGATTGACTTCGCGCATTAACGCGCGAATGCGGTATTCGCTTTCTTTGGCAGCTGAAATATCGCGGGCGATCTTCGACGCCCCGACGATGCGTCCTGCCCCATCGCGCACCGGCGATATCGTCAGGGAGACGGGAACGAGGCTTCCGTCCTTGCGACGACGAACCGTCTCGTAGCTCTCAACCCGCTCGCCGTTGCGAATACGGTCCAGGATATAGACCTCCTCGTCTTGCCGGTCGGCGGGAATAAGCATGGTGATCGGCTTTCCTATCGCCTCGGAGGCTGGGTAGCGAAAGAGTCGTTCAGCACCGTGATTCCAACTTTTTATTACCCCGTTCAGGTCCTTGCTTACGATCGCATCGAACGAGGACTCGACGATGGCCGATAGATGCTGGCGGACTTCTTCCGCTTGCCGCCGCTCACTGAGGTCGACGAGCACATTGACAGCCCCGATCAGTTCACCGGTCTCGTCCCGCAAGGGTGTCGGGAAGGGGAGGAAAGGAATCAGCGTACCGTCGGGCCGCTGTGCGATAGCCTCCTGATTGCGGATCGGGCGGTTCTCCTTCAACGCCACGGCCATCGGACAATCTTCATGCGGTAGAGGATTGCCGTCGGGAGTGAACAGGCGAAACGTCACGCACCACTCGTCTACTCCAATCTGCGGCTCGCGCCCGGCAAGTTCGGCCGCCGCGCGATTGTAGAAGGTGATCTTGCCAGACCGATCCGTTGTGTAGATGGCGACGGGAAGCGCCTCGAGAACTTGGTGAAACAGATTGTCTTTGCGGAGCAGAGCCCGTTCTAGCTCGCCGATTGCGAGAGCTGGCCGGCAGCTATCGTCCTTTGAGGCCAGACTTCCCGGTTCCAATTCCATAGTTAGTGCTCGAAATCCGAATGCTGCCGCCGTGATCTTGGATATTTGCGTCCCGCGACCCCGAACGCGGCTGGTAGGGTATGGTTCCATAAGCTCTCCTTTAACTATAGCGTGAATCGACCTCAGGGAGATTGAAGGAAATGCCAATAGGAGGACTTATCGATGTCGTAGCCCCACTGGTAAGTGGATCGGGTTTCGCCGGAGAGTGGCGTAGATCGAGCCGACACACGAAGTGCAGCAATTGATTGGCAAACCAATGCGGAGATCACACGTCGCAGACGATCAAAATCCGCAGGCGATCTGTCTGAAGACGGCTGATCTCGTCGCCGCAAATGTGGAAACAAGGCGCGGCGGCTTGCGCACCGTCCACGCGAGGCAGCGAATTGAGCCGCGCGCGCATCGCCATGTTGATCGCAAACCGACGCGCGAGCACCCCAACAACCGCCAACCCCGGCGAGCCTACGGCTGGGCCTACTCCTTCCGGCTTAATTGCGTGATCACCAATATCCCGCTACTTTCAAATCCTAGCGCGTGACCGGTGCGACGGGTTGTCATGTGTCCCCTCAACAGTCCCTCGCCGCGCCGGTCATCTCTTGCCTGTGGATGATCCAATCCACTAAGCCAGCTTCGATCTGCTCACATCCGCTAAAGTCGTGAATGAGTTATGCGCAGATCATGCCGCTGATCCTGCGGTACGTCCCTAAACAGGACCAAAGCTGGAAATACAGCGCGGAGAATTTCGGCGTCGAAAACGCAGACGGCAACAGGAGCCGGTCCTCATCTTCCGAGATGTGAGGTTGTGCAGTTGCGGTGCAAACCGCCGCCGAACATGGCGAACAGCCCAAAGACGTGATCACTCGTGCCGCCAGTCATCGTGTTGGGCGCGCGGTTGGGTCTCCGAACTGCGCGAGCACCCTTATCGCGTTCGGATAACTGGAATCGAAGATCGCAACGACATCGCGCAGGTCTCCGGCGCTAGTCGCCGCGATCTCCGGCGCCGTTCGCCAGTGATCGCAATAAGCGCGACCGTCCCGATAGAACCGCCCGGTCGCGGCAATGCGGATTATGCCGGCAGAGCGCCCGACTTCTTGGCCGCCCAGGTGGCGATATAGTCCATCAGGCCGGGATTGAGGCAGTCATAGGGTTCCAGCCCGATCGACCTCAACTGCGCACGAATGCCCTCCATGCGGTTCGGATCGACACCCGATTCGATGATCGACGAGACGAAAGCGGTGAAGCCCGGAGGTGACCAGCCATCCTCGACGAAACGCTCGGGGTGGATGAAGGACAGGCCCTTGAACGCGTGGTCGCGCTCGACCGGTCCGTGCATGTGGACCGCAGCCGGTGCAGGCATGCCGCTGGATCAGCGCTGAGGGGTCGACCACCTTCAGCTTGTCGCCGTTTTCGGTGATGGTGACGTCGCCCGTACCTGCCACGGCATCGACCGAGAACAGCGCGCCTTTCTGGCTTCCAGCATTTGGTGCAGCCGCAGGCATGATTGTGCGCGATCTGGCCCTTCACCTTCACCTTGACCGGATTGCTGGTGCAGGCGCAGACCAGCGTGCCGCCGGCAAACGCAGGAACCGAGGACTTTGTCGGATGCGCCACTGGCTTCATGCGGTCTTGACATCGAAAATCGGCCTTTACATATTTTGCGCAGGTCGCTGCCGGTTGCTGGGGTGACCATCCTCAACCACCTGAAATCGTTCAGACAATTGGAGGTTTCGATGAGCGTGAGAACATTTGAGAGTCCCGTGTTCGTGAGAGCTTCGGAAGATCTCATTCTAGAGATCGCTTGCCTTGAGGATGCTTTCGACTTCCTCGACGAATGGCCGAAGCATCAGCGCGGCATAGTCTATGAGACGGCAAAGCGCGCCTGTCACCGCGCCTTCGATGGTCTCATACCGTTGAAAGTCGCGCGCGATGCGTTCGCCGGCTTTGCCCGCTCTGTGAAGATCCTTGAGGACGTCGCAACGACGATGCCTTGGATTACGGCAAGACGGTCGGGAGAGACGGGCGGCGTTGCCGCCTGACTGCTCGGAGGGAGGAAACCATGCTTTCTCAGCCCTTCGAAAAGCCCGTTCGCGTCTGGGTCGGACTTGGCTTGCCCAGGCAGCTGAACTCGGTCGTGGATGCCTACCAGTTCGTCACAGAGTGGTGCGGGAACAGTCCTGAACAAAGGGCGGCGATCCGCGCCTGTAAGGCCGCATTGGCCGGCGAGATCGACGCGGAGACAGCGCGTGGCAGTGTTCTGCAGTTCGCCAGGAAGAAAGACATCCTGCTCGAAGACGGCATGATAACGCCGGTCACTGCTACCGAGCAGCTGCTGCAAGCTTGATCCGGGTGACTTCAGAGGCGGCGGCCCTCGGGCCGCCGCCCAAAAAGTTGCGCCGTGCGAAAACGCCCGCGTTGATGCGCCGCCATGGTTGCTGGCGGTCATGAGCGGGCGTCGTAGAATGCCGGAAGCCATTTTGGAGCCGGTAAGGTTAAGGAGCGCCGCTTCCTTGCTCAATGCAGGAAATGCCAATGAAAACACTTTCGGCTTCGTTGAAAACACTTTCGGCTTCGTTTCCAATTTTCGGAGCGCTCCTATGACCGCTTCGAGCGCCGTATCTTCCTCGGCTAGCACAAGATCGATGCCCGCTTCAGAAATATTGTCTTTCGGCGACCGATCGCAGCGGCAGCGCCAGCTCCCTGCCCCGCGCAGAGGCGACGCCGGAACAAACCCGCAGTCCATGAGCGCAGCAAGGAGGGTCGTAGCGATCTTATCGCTGGCAGCGTCATTGGGGCTCCTTGTCGCGTTGATCGGCCGAGCGGCGGAATGACCTTTAAACCGGCAAAGCAACGTAAGCGAGATTCGTCACAACGGCTGCGCGCGCCCGACCAGAGCGTTGGCCCGACACGCCAGGGCGAAATCATGAATCGTTAACGTTCTGGTAACCAAGCGGGATTCTGTTGGCCGGGAAGGAGACCGGCGATGGACGCAAGCTTTCTCGATCATATTGACGACATTGAAGACCCTC
>NZ_JAMYMV010000129.1:0-7838 GCF_040318715.1 Mesorhizobium sp. M1050
GGTCGAAGCTGCCACCCCCAAACAGCGCCAGAACATCATAACCACCCCCAAGGTCGATGCTGTCGGTGGGGTTTAGATCCGGCGCCGTAGCATTCAGTGTGCTGTTCGTCAGGTCGCTGGAATCGAAGGCCAGCGTATCGGCGCCGGCAGTCAGCTGCAGGGGCGCCACATAGGTCCCGCTTCCATCCATAATCGTCTCGACAGAACTGTTCAGAAAGATCGCCGCCCTCTGATCGGCGGAGAGTGTCAAGCCACTGGCGATGAGGGTATCGTCGCCCTCGCCGCCATAGACATGGGAGACCGTGAAGGCGTCGGTCACGGTGAAGATAGTGCCGTCGGCATTGCTGCTCTCGATCCGGGAACTGACAGTCATTCCCGACAGATCGAGCGCGGCTTCCTCCGTGGTGAGCGTACCGCCATAGATGGAGTTGATGCCCGCCAGGTTCGCCTGCTCGACCTTGAGCGTGCCGCCGATCGAATAGGCTTCGATATTGGAGATCACCGTCGAAAACGGAACCGTGAGGTCGAAGGAGCCGTTAAATACGACGGTGTCTTTTAGCGGATAGGTGGAACCACCCTGATCATTGTAGCTGCCCGTGCCACCATCGATCAGGCTGGTCGTCTGAAGCTGGGCGGCGTTGTTGAGGACAAAAATATCCTGGTTGGCATCGGCCCCGTGCAGGGCATAGGTACCATCGGCAAGATAATAGTAATTGTAGCCGCCGTCGTCATTTGAATTGAACACTCCTCCCGCATGGATTGTCGCAGTCCCGCTCGACAGATAATAGCGGTTGAAGGCGGCGTTGGCGTCGGAGATGGTGGCCTCGCCGGTCGAGAAATAATACGATGAATCGTCGGCGCCGCCATCCGCTCCATCAATGATCGCAGTGCCGCTCGACAAATGATAAAAGCCGCCATGGATGCCGTCCAGGTCGAGCGACACATTGCCCGAAGACAGATAGATCGACGTCTCGTTGCCGGAACCGCTGACACTCACCGAAATGTCCATGCCGTCGCGCAAGGTGAGCGCGGTGGGGCCGGAACCATTCACATAGGTCAGCCGCACCGCATCGACGCCCGCCAGAACCGAGGGTCCATTCAGGTCGAAGCTGCCACCCCCAAACAGCGCCAGAACATCATAACCACCCCCAAGGTCGATGCTGTCGGTGGGGTTTAGATCCGGCGCTGCTGAAATAACCGTCGTATTGAGGATCGATGGTCCGAGATTGTCGGTTCCCTCCGTAAGGGTGGCATGGGCCTGCACGGCGGGCGCAATGTTGCCGATCTGGTTCAGCGCCGAAATCACCGCGGCATCAAGCCCACTGCCAGAATATGAATTGACGACGGCATCGATTTGGCCGGGGTCATCTGCCGCGGCGGCCAAGGCATTAGAAGCGCTGCCCTGGGCAACGAAAGCTATCGCCGTGGCGTCCGCGACCAATTGCGCTGGCGTTGATGCGGTCGCGGCGTCATCCGCCAATGTTTGATTGCTGGCAACCACGACCTCTTGGAGTGCCTGGAGGAGATCGGCATCCAGAGCACCTGATGCAGCAGCTTCAGCGATCACACCGATTGTCGATGAATTGGTCAGGTCAAGAGCTTCGCCTGCGCCAAGACCCAATATCTGGCTTGTAAGAGCCGAAAACACACTGGTTGCGGCGGCATCCTGATCTCCGCCGGCGCCGGCAATCGCAGCCGCCATCATGCTGACCGTGTTCAGGATAGAAATGCCGGCAAGGAAAGTATCGGCATCATTCTGGAAAGCCGCCGTGATGGGATCGAGTGTCAGGAGATCGATATCCGGCGCGAGGCCTAAAGCGACAAGCACCATCGCTTCGGCGCCTGCAACATCCAGGTTTGAAGCCGGATCATCGACCAGAAGTGTGACCAAAGTTGTCAGCGGGCTGACAACCGCCGATCCCGATGGTGCAGTCAGCGTTCCAATCAGGGCGTTATTCGTCGAGGTGTCTGTTCCGCCAATAACGACAAGATTTCCCGATCCTCCTTGTAGAACAAAGTGCCCGAAGTCGTCGGTGACTGCAGAATACTCACCGACGTCGAGTTGACCATTGCCGTCTGCGTCGGCAAAGACCGTGGCTCCTGATATGTAACCATCGACGGCATATCCCTCCTGAACGAGTGAGAAGACAAAATCAGTTGCGGTCGACGAGTTGCCAGCAGCATCCGTCTGTCGGACCGCAAACGCATTCGGACCAAATTGAGGTGCGAACGTGCTCTGCCAGTGGGCGCCACCATCGAGGGAGTATTCGACCGTGGCACCAATCTCAATACCCGTCACATTCAACGCGCCATTGTTCGTGATGTGATCGGTATTCGAGGCGCCTGAGTCCACGATGAGCGCCACGCCGGGAGCGGAGGGAGCCTGTGGGTCCAAAACGAAGGTGAAATCCGTCTCAGCAGAGACGTTGCCGGCCATGTCGGTCTGGCGCACCAAAACCGAGTTCGAGCCTTCAACCGCAGTAAACGACGAGCTCCAGCTGGTGCCCCCGTTGGTGGAGTATTCGACATGGGCGCCGACCTCGCTGGCAACACTCAATGTGCCGTCATTGGTGAGCAGGTCGTTGCCGGAAGAGCCGGAGTCCGTCGCCAGCGCCACATTGGGCGCCGCCGGATCGTTCGTATCGAACGTGAAGCTGAAGCTGGTACTGCTGGAGACGTTGCCGGCCACATCGGTCTGGCGCACCAAAACCGAGTTCGCGCCTTCAACCGCAGTAAACGACGAGCTCCAGATGGTGCCCCCGTTGGTAGAGTATTCTATCAGGGAACCTGTTTCGCTGCCGCCGACACTCAGTGCGCCGACTTTACTAATGCCATCATTGTTCGAGGCGCCACTGTCGGTGGCCAGCGCCACTGTTGGTGCGGAAGGCGCCACTGTATCAACGGTCAGAATCCCCGATGGATTGGACGCAGCGCCAGAGATGTTGGCGATGTTGCCCGTTGCATCTGTGATAGTTGCAGAATTGAGAATGAGCGACGTGATAGCGAGATCGGATGTATTCTGACCGGCGGTAACCGTGTATGAGAAGGTCAGTGTCGAGCTGCCCGAGCCACTCAGATAGGTTGCTGTGCCACCGCTGTTCAGGGCCAGCGTCGGTGTCCCGCCTGCAACGACAACAGGTTCCGAGAAGGTCACTGCAAGCGTCACCGTATCGCCAGCATTTAGCGATCCGCCGGGCGTGCCGTAAGCAGTCGATGACACCGTTGGGGCCGTAGCATCGGCAATTTCGGTAATAATGTCACTGGCAGTCAATGTCTCCATTGTGGATATCTTGACGACCACATCTGCAATATGGTCGCCCGTCGTATCGACGTTGACGAAGGTGCTGCCTCCAGAGACGGAGGACCAGACGCTGTAGTTGGATGCGGCCGCGCCGCTCCAAGTGAGGGTATGTCCGATTTGAGTGACTAGGCCACGCAGGTCGATTTTGTCTTGCAAGGAAGCCGTCGCCATCTCAGCCGCAGATGTGAAACCATTGATGGCGTCGCCCGTTTTGCTGTTGAAAGCGCCGGCCGCCGTGGCCTGTGAATCACTTACCAAATCCAAGACATAAAGATCGCCCCCGGCACCGCCAGCCAGCTTGTCGGCGCCCGCTCCACCGACCAGAATATCGGCGCCGGCACCGCCGTTGAGGTCGTCATTCCCGGCTTCGCCAAACAGCTTGTCATTACCGTCGTTGCCACCCAACGTGTCGTTCCCGTCGCCGGCATGGATGACGTCGTTGCCAAGCCCGCCACGCAGATCGTCAGTACCGGAGCCCGTCGCGTTTGCCGTCTGTGTTCCTCCATAGATGATGTCGTCATCGGCTCCGCCGTCAATCAGGTCATTGCCGGAACCGCCGATCAGCAGATCGTTTCCCGCCTCGCCGAATAGGCTGTCATTGCCTTTGGCGCCATCGACCTCGTCATTTCCGATCCCGGCATGAACAGTGTCCGCCCCGATGGTTGTGCCATTGGAATTCAAGAAAACCCAGCTAGCTCCATCCCAGTAATATGTTCCAAGCGGATTGATCCTCTCGCTCAGAAACGTTCCGGTAATGTTAGCCATGGCGGATCCCCTATCCTCAAGATCACTGGTGGCTAGGAGTCTGACCAGCGATTGTCACGGAGGATGAAGCGACGGACTTCCAGATGTTCTGAGCGCAGGACGACAAATGCTCGCTTCCTTGCCAAATCGAGGCAAGTGACCGCCGCAGTTTGTAATCGAGCAATTACTGGACCAAGAATGTGCCGGTGAGCAAAATACCAGCGGGTCACGCGGTTCGTTGGTCGCAGTATCCTCCCTTATTACACGGCACTAGGCTCCCGCGCTAGAACGGTGTCAAACGCCAATAGAGTCGCTAATGTACCACCTTTGCACAGCCCGCGCCGACAGTAGGCGTAAGGCGGACGTCGAAAGGCTCGTGGTGCCGATTCCAGTGTGGCCTGAAAGCGCTTTGTTTCAGGAGACCTCGCCTTCCCGGTTGCGGTTATTTCAGTTCCAGCTAATTAAATGGCGAAGAGGCCGGCTGGTGGGTCATCAACGCGACTGAGAAGTTCAAACCCGGCAGCATCGACGACTGAGTTGACGAACTCGTAGTGAAGTCGTGCATCCTCCGAAGCCGTGCCCGGAGCATCGTCGCGGCCTGCGACATGAACGGACGCGCTCCGGTCGAGGTCCGCGGGCGCTCCTCACTGACTGCTTCTTCACTCTACCCGCGCACGCCGCGGCGGCTGGCAATGCCCACCTGCTCACCGTTGACCCTGTCGTGGGTGCCCCAGATACGGCACCGAGATGTATGGCATCGTCGGCGAGCAACGCCCCGGACACAGCCACGAACAAGCCAGCCGAAACACCTTCGTCCGCGACGCCCTCCTAGACTTCGCCGCGGGCAATCACGACCGGCTTTGGAAGGCCGTGTCGCACTACACTTAAATGCAAGATCGCGCCGGCCTCTCGCGACCACTAATGCCCCACACGATCCGTCGAGGTCCAGCCTTGGGGCTTGCTGGGCCGCTTTTCTGTCTTCGCCCCCATCTCGCACCGCCTGGTCATCAGCTCCCTCAAAGGTCGGCGTCTGGCGAGGATTCTATTGGGCCGACCTAAATTCCAGATGTCCCGATGCAGGCGCCATGTCCCGTCGTCGCCCATTTACGCTCGATATGCCGAGCAAAGGCGGCGCCCTCTTAGCGGCGCTGACAAAATTCATGGACGCCGCCTTCAACAGCGGAAACGGCAAGGGCGTGGAAGAATTCTGTGAGCGCGCGATCAAAGCCGGAATGAAGAATCTCACCCGTGTCGATGGCCGTGGCGAGCCGACTGTGCGTTCGCAGATAATGCAGACGAAAGAAGCAGCACAGCAGCAAATGCAAATGACTTGATCAATCTCATCTCATCCACCCGTTTGCGTGGTCGACATCCACCGGATGACCATGGCCTCAGCCTCAGATTGTCGCCCCTGAGCTAGGTTAGCAGGATACAAAGCATGGGGATTGCAACAAGCAGGACATACAGGCGAAATGGACCGTTCAGGGTGGTTTGTGAAGCCGTGCGCTGCTCCGGAAGGTTTACTTGCTTCGTGCTAATATGCTTATAAGTTTAGAAAGCTGGAACCGGCGTCGATCGGCCGAGACCGACTGTCCATTCTCGCCGCTCGACCCGGGAAATACAATGTTAACTATCCATTTGCGCAGAAGTTGTGTTGCCGGATCATCCGGCGTCACCGCATGCGGGTGCCGAGAAGATGCTTAAGGTCTTCGCTGTGGTTCAGCATGCCCATTTTGCCTTGAGGGTTTCATTAAGCTGCATATGCCAGCTTGCATCTGGTTGGTATCAATAGGCGTTTCGCCCAGTTGTTATTTCAGCGGTTGAAGCGGGTGCACTCGGTTGCGTCATTGATCATCAACCAATAAAGAGCGGATAAATCAGACAAAAGGACCAACCGATGACCAACCAAACTGATAACAGCGCTGCCGAACTAGCTGAGTTAACCGCCGACATTGTCTCAGCATATGTCAGCAACAACCCGTTGCCGGTGACCGGCTTGCCGGATGTGATAGCATCGGTTCATGCTTCGTTGGCCGGACTTGGCACGGCGGTCGCGCCTGCCGTCGAGCCGCAAACTCCTGCGGTTAATCCAAAGAAGTCGGTGACGCCGGACTTCATTATCTGCCTCGAGGACGGCAAGAAGTTCAAATCCCTGAAACGGCACCTCAGCACGGATTTCGGCCTGACGCCTGACGCCTATCGCGCTAAATGGAACTTGCCGCACGACTATCCGATGACGGCTCCGAATTACGCAGCTCAGCGCTCGCAACTTGCGAAATCCATCGGGCTTGGCCGCAAGTCTGAACCCGCCGCACCAGCCAAGAAGGCAGCTGCGAAGCGGAAAGCCAAAGCGTAGTCCGCCGCCACCTGACGCCGTTAAGACTCAGCTATGCCTTGAGGCGCGGCGGACTTGCGCGCGTCTTGCCTCGGGCGCATTGAAAGGGCATGAGCACCGAGCACGAAAGGCGACCGAGCTGATGGCCGGCAACCCGCGACTGACCGGCGCATAAGCCAAAAATGGACATGGGATTTGCGTTCCCACGGTGTTTTGACTGGAGGTTTGTTGTCGCCGAATTCGCCTGACAGATAGGACAGGTTTCGGCCGCCGGGACTAATTGTTCATCTTGTCATTTTCCCAAGGGCGCCATCAGATTGCACAATGTCGGCGAGCCGGTTCGGAGATCGCGGCCGCCGGCTTTGCAATCTGAGCAGCCAAAGAGCCCGACATGATCCCAATCATAGCTCCGTGATCTTCGCCGTAGGGCAGCGGACAGCGGAAACGCACGCCGATGGGGCTTCCAGCCAGCCAGGGTCGTCAAGGTGTTGCTAATATGCAAGCAGGGACTGCAGCTCTGACTGCCTCGCGCGGAACCACTTCCAATGACTTCCCGTTAGCGTCAAAATGACAACGCCAACGACGCGAGGCGACGAAGATGGAGCTAAACACCAAAACGCTTGAGATGTGCGGTCTTCTAGCCGTTCCGTTGTCAATTCTCATCACGGTACTACTAGCGGGTGCCATTCTCAGCTGAGCCAACTGGACGGTCGACTTGGATATCAGCGGGCTAAAGTCGCTGGCGGCCTCGACGCTGGATCGTCGCTGCGATCAGCTAAACTGACGGCAAATTGCAAATAGAATGGCACCCTGAGAAATCAGTCTTTAAATTCAGCATTTTTGGGGGTGATCCGCTGGTAGAGCTGATGTCGCCGAACTACCGTTCCGGGGCGTCGTCTGGGAGAAACGCAAAGCTCACCTAAGCTGCCCACTCGCGATTATTCCAACAGTTACTCCCGTTGAGGCCAGTTTCCGAACCCATCGTATCTCATGGGTTGCATACCACCGATCGCGAGACGCGCCGCTTCACCAACTTGTCCGGCGAAAACCAGGCAAGGTCGGTAACCGTCCGGTGGCGGCCGCCTTGCTGAGGTAGGCTGAAGGCTGCAAGTCCTAGTGCAAGCACTAGGAGTAGTTCTATGACAACGCAGCGCGTTGAGGTGATCACGTCAGTCGAGCGACGTCGGCGCTGGTCTCGGGAGGAGAAGGAACGGCTGGTCGCTGCGACGCTGGAGCCCGGGGCCAGTGTTTCAGAGATCGCGCGGTCGGCCGGCATTCACGTGAGCCAGCTTTTCCGATGGCGCAAGGAGCTCTGCCGGATGCTCACGCCATCCATCGCGCAATTCGTCCCCGTGGAGGTCGCCGCGGGGGGGGAGGCCGCCCCCCCCGGCGCGGGGAGCCGCCCCCCCCTCGGTTTTAGCACCCGACGCCGCCCACCCGCGAGCCCGAAAGAGGAGG
>NZ_JAMYMV010000130.1:0-7785 GCF_040318715.1 Mesorhizobium sp. M1050
TCCTCGGCGAGGTCACGTCAACCGAATGCCGAAATTACTTCACCGAGGCTGGCTATGCCCAACCTAAATTCATCCCGCTCTAGGCGCTGGTTTCCCGTAAGTTCCGACCGTTATGAGCAAGCAAGCAAGACGTTCCGACGCTTTGGCGCGTGGACGCTGCTATTCGCCTGGCTGCCGGTTGTCGGAGATGCCTTCACCATTGCGGCAGGCACGGCACGTGTGAATCTTGGGGTGTTCGTTGTTCTTGTCGCAATAGGCAAGGCCGCACGCTATGCGGTGATCATTGCGGGAGGATTGTGGGCGATGGCGTGATCAGCCGGCTTCGTCGTCGACGGCAAGCCGCACGTTCCCTTGCCGCGAAGCGGTGTTCGACTTCCCGAAGAACATGCTTCGCATGACACCGTCGCGAAACAGCACGAAATGAATAAACGCAGCCAGGATGTGAACGCCGACGAAGCCAAGCAGTATCCAGACCAGCTTTGCGTGGATGAACGCGAAAGTCCTTGCCGCGCCGACGGATGGCGCGAGCGGCACAGGCAAGGCTCCGAAAAGCCGCGCGGGAGGCATCAAAGGCATTGGCCGGTAGCCCAGCCATCCCGTCATCAGGACGGCGAGAATCGTGACGTAGAGAAGCACGTGGAAGAACGAAGTCGCAAATCGAGCGGGCCGTGAAGTTTGTCGGACAGGGGGCCGGGTGAGAATGCGCCAGCAAAGCCTGAGGACGATGATGGCAAGGATCGTCACGCCGATCGACATGTGGAGCGGAAGCCAGTTCATGGTCGCCATCCCCGGCCCGTTCATCGGTCCGAAGGCAATGGCGATCTGCGCCGCGAGCGCGATCACGGTTAGCCAATGCAGAAGACGAATGCTGAGATGCCAGCGCAAGCGAGGATTCTCTCTCAAATTTGAGGCCCGTCGATCGTCACATGCTCGCATGAGGCGTGATGGCGTTACCCTCTCCAATGGACCTAATCTGGCAAAAAATTATGGCGGTTCTTTACTGGACCCTCGATAACTATTGGAATCATGTCGAGCGGATGGCCGTTTGGCCGGACGAATTGCTTTCCAAGCTGAGCAATGATCCTTCCCTCGTGACCGTGCGAAACTCACCAAGCAGAACGGTGCCTACATCGCCAATGGGTGCATGCCAACGCTGCGCGCCGTCTACATCATGCCCGCAAGACCGCCCTCATTCACTCATGATCTGCAATACGTCCTGCCTGACGATTTCGATGCTGCGCAGGCTGAGCAGGCGGATGACGCCCTTGTCCTTCAGTCGCGTGAAGACGCGTGACACGGTCTCGATGGTGAGGCCCAGGTAGTCGCCGATGTCCATGCGCGACATCGGCAGCTCGACCTGCTGCAATCCGCCTTGCCGCTCCGCCATATCGACCAGGAATGCAGCGATGCGTTCAATGGCATTCTGGCGCCCGAGGACCAACAGGTGTTCCTGCGCTCTCGTCAGGCCCTTAAGCGCCAAAGGCAGCAGCTGGCGGGATATGTCCACGCCCCCCGAGGCAGTCCGGAAAACCCGAACACTGGTGGCGTTGATCGCTTCGGCGAAGAAATGATGCGTCGTGCCGGCTTCAAAGCCGAATGTCTCTCCAGCCAGGTGAAAGGCGCTGATCTGCCGGCGGCCATCGGCAAGCAGGCGATAGATTCGGACAGCGCCGAACTCCACCTGGTAGAAGGCCCCGGCCGTCTCGCCCTGGGCGTAGATTTCCGTGCCGGCGGGATAGAAGCTGAGTGGCTGCAGCGCTGTAGCTTCAACGGTCTCCGCCAGCCTTGGCATGGCGAGCCGTGACGGCACCAAAATTCTGGAGGTCGCATAGGCGTGCATGGCTGTTTCTCCCGGCTTGATCGGTGACACAGCAATCGCGCGAATCGAGAGATCGTGAAATTCGGTTATATCCCTACGGGAAACTACCTAGGCCGCGGCCGGAATAGCGCGGTAAAGCGCTTGAACTTCGCGCGAACTTGGCCCGCTTTCGACGGACCAAATGCGCGCCAATTCAGGTGCGTTTCTTTCTACTTGCCCTGGATCAGGTCCATGACAGGCGGAAACGTCAGCAATACACCCACCGCCAACAAGGCGAAGGAAACAGAGACGACTTTTACCATTTCCACGTTCTTTTCGCCCCACCTGCGCGAAAGGATAAACCAGGCAACCAACCACGCGACGACCGCGCTGGTCGAGACGCCGGACAGGCCACCGGTTGGCTTGTAGAACGTGAAGAAGTGATTGAGGGATGTAAACGCATCGCCGGCCAAGGCGAATATCCCCATCGCGGCAGATCCAATTCCGGCGGCCAGGATGGCGGCCGCACCTGGACCATTGGGAACCTCTTTAGTCCTGATAGGCGTGATATTGGCCATGACTATTGGCCCTCCTGTTCACCAGCGATGATCTCGATCATTGCGCCACCACGTACTGGAGCGTACTTGTTGAGAAACGCTCCAAAGGCTCCCGCGACTCCTGTTGCAACGAAAGCAACGACGGCAAAGCCGATGACGGCAGTGCGGATTTGCTTCTGCTTTGCCAAAGCCGGCCCGTATTTAGCAAAGACATAGGCGACCATGGTCATGGCAATTGGGGCAAGCCAAGCCACGTGTTCCTTCCACTCCATGCCCAAGCTATGCCACGCGGACGTCTTCGGGCTGGAGGTCAGTAGGAACTTCGGGTAATCGGCCAGATCGGTAACCCCTTCGGGCACGACCGCCCGGTACCATGGGTATACAATGTAAGCACCCGACAGTACCGCACCCCAGGCAAGGACGACCATCACCGAGAGGTAAAGCAAAAGCAGATTGTGTTCTCTGATGGTTGGGACCGACGCGGCTCCAGGCGCGGACATTCGATAGAGCTCGGCAAGCGCTGCCGAAAACGCCAGCATAAAAAGCGCCCCAAAACCCATACCGTGGAACACTGTCATAAGATCGCGAAAAGAGATTTCCATGATGTCACCTCCTACGTCGACATGATTTCGATTAGAAACCCCTGGGGCATTTCCGCTTTGATCAGGATCAATTCGTGATGATCATCGTCAATGGCAGGGATTAGCAGCTGTACTTGAGCAATACTGATGACGATTTGGAGGATGGATCGCGGGACTGGCAATCCGCGAAACACCGGCCCGATCGCCGATCTGCTCACCGGGGAGCACTCCTCCGGGAAGCGGCAAAAGGCTCTGCCCTTTCAGCGACGGCCTGGCCAACCGCAGCGACAAAGGCATGCGCATCGATGTTGACGGAGATCAATTATGGCCGGGATCATTGCCCGTCGGATGATGGTTCAATTGAGGACAGGCAATGCAGACGAATGAAAACGCCTCGATACGACGCCAGCGTCAACACCACCGGCTGCTGCCCCAGGTTCAATCCCGAGGGCTGGGACGGTCAGGAACTGCAATTCAACGACAAGCGATTCGTCAATGCCATGAACCGCGGCGTCATGCATATATCGATGAACATGGGCGAGCAGTTCGGGCGCCTCGCGTGCCCCTCTCGTCCATCACCTTCCCGTCAGGAGGCTGTGCGCAGGGTTTCGGAGGCATCGCCATCGGAAAACCTTCTCAACTCCGCGACGATATCGGCAGGCTTCCGATCAGCGCCGACCTTGCGCCAGGTGGATTGAGTGCCATTTCTCCGTAACTGTCGCGAGAGGATATCTATGGTGGCGTCGGAGGGACCCCCTTTGCGCTCGCTGACCCGTTGCCAGAGAACAAGCGGATCCGCTTCCAGCCAGAATCCGGCGACAGCCACGCCCCTGTCACGTGCCGCCTTCTCGATAAGTTCACGATCGGCGGGCCTGTCAAACACGGCATCAGCGACAACCGATCCACCCTCCGCAAGGATCAGGCCGGCCCGCCATGCCATTTCGCGGTAGACGCGGTCGGAGACTTCTGGTCGATAGGCTCTATCCGGCAGCCTGGTTTCGGCCGGCACTCCGTGCATGGCCTTGCGGACGCGGTCGCTTTCGACAATGCGGGCACCGGGCGGCGCACCGATATGGGCGGCGAGCGCCTCTGCAATGGTCGTCTTGCCCGAACCGCTGAGGCCACCGATTGCGATCAGCCTTGGAGGCCCGCGTACGAGCAGAGTTCGAGCGAGTTCGAAATAGGATCTGGCCTCGGCAATCAGTCTGTCGGAATCGGCGCTGCCTTCCTCGACCTGCGTTGCGGTGACATGCGCGCGCACCGCGGCTCGAACGGCCATGAAAAAGGGCAGGAGGATGAAGCCATCCTCGTCGTCGGCCTCGTCGAGATAGCGGTTCATCACCAGATTGGCGAAGTCCGGAAAGCCACGGTGCCAGAGGTCCATCAACAAGAAGGCGAGATCGTAGAGTATATCTATGCTGGCGATCTGGTCGTTGAATTCGATGCAATCGAAGAGGCGGGGTTCGCCGTTGAAGAGACAGATGTTGCGCAGGTGCAGGTCACCATGGCACCTGCGGATCTTGCCGGCTGCTCCGCGGCGGTCGAGCAATCCGGCATGGCGGGCGAGGGCGGTGCGGAAGGCGTCGGCAAAAGTCTCGATCTCGGCTTTTGTGAAAACGTGGCTGGTCGCAAAGCCGGCCTCGTTGATGTCCAGCACGCCCGAAAGATTGGATGAGCCGCTGCCATCGTGGATCGTCGGGGCGGTACGGTGGTAGCCGACGATCATGCGGGCAACCGCGGTCATCAGCGCCGGCGACAATTCTCCGCCAGTTGCCATCTGATCGAGAAGCTTTGACTGATCGAGGCGGACCATCTCGATCGCTGCATCGACCATTCGGCCGGCGCCATCGAACGCAAGTTCGCCGTCGGCCTCGCGTGTGATGCGACGCACACCCAGATAGAGGCCGGGTGCGGTCTTCGAGTTCAGTTCCACCTCTTTTTCACAAGCAGCCAGCCTGAGCGCCGGCGTCGAGAAATCGACATATGGCAACTTGACCGCGCGTTTCATCTTGTAGGCGCGTTGGCCGACCAGAAAAATAAGCGAGATATGAGTTTCGATCGCCTCGACCGACCCGGCCGTGTCATATGAAGCAGGATCGAGCAGAAAAGCGACAGCGGCTTGCTGGTCTTCAACGATCATGTCTGCCTCCTTTGTGCCGGTGTTGCGCGCCGGCGTCCCGCATCAGCGCGCTAGTGCTGCAGCGTCTGGACATAACCAGCCAACCCATGGATACGTTCCGTGGTGACGATTTCTCCACCGTTTTGGCCGTATTTCCTGGTATCGCCAGGAAGGAATTGGCGCCCCCAGACCGGCATGTCGCGATCGCCATGCTCCGGCACCGTGATGCGGCCGTCGATCACCGCGAAAACGCGCCTGCACAATTGGCACTGTGGAACGTCTGTCAAAGATCAGTCACTGCCGAGGGCACTGTGCGAATCTTGTACCCTGTAAGGGGGCTTGGTAAATGCAGGCCGAACTCGCGCAACAATTCCTCGCGATAGCGCACGAACCTGGTTTCGCTGCGGTCGCGCGGACGTGGCAGGTCGACGTCGATCAACCGCGCCGCACCGCCTTTCTCCTTGGGCAGGATCAACACCCGGTCGGCAAGATAGATCGCCTCTTCCAGATCATGGGTGACCATGACCATGGTGACGTTCTCCTCGCTCCAGATGCGAGCCAGTTCTTCTTGCATGCCGATCTTGGTCATGGCATCGAGAGCGCCTAGCGGCTCGTCGAGCAGCAGGATCTCGGGCTGCACCGTCAACGCCCGGGCAATGCCGACGCGCTGGGCCATGCCGCCGGAAAGCTGCCGGGGAAAGGCGTCGGCGAATTCGGCGAGACCGACGAGCGCGATGTAGAAGCGGGCCTTCTCCTCGGCGTCCGCCTTCGCGACGCCCCGCACCTCGAGACCGAAGGCCACATTGCCGAGTACGGTCAACCACGGAAGCAGGCGCGGTTCCTGGAAGATCACCGCACGCTCGGCGCCGACACCGTCGACCGGCTTGCCGTCGATCGCGACACGGCCACTGTCGGCGGCCTCCAGCCCGGCAAGGATGCGCAGCAGCGTGGTCTTGCCCGACCCGCTGGCGCCGACGATGACCAGGCATTCGCCAGAACGGACATCGAGGTTGAGCGTGCGCAGAACGGCAAGCTGACGTCCGCCGAGTGTGAATGATTTCGACAAGTCGCGGATCGAGACCTCTCCACCGCCTTTGGTGCCAGTCATTTCAGTCCCCAGTCCATCTCAGCTGTCAGTTCGTCTTGGTTTCGCCGCGCCGATACAGAATGTCCGCAGCCTTCAGTTTGCCCTTGGTCAGGCGGCCGTCCCGCTCCAGTACGCTGACCCAGAAGTCGATGTCGCGATCGGTCGCCTGTGCCCCTTCGCGCAGACCAAAGCCGGTCCAGTAACGGGCCAGGTCGCCATTTTCGCCGCGCTTGTCGAGGATGCTGGCGAGCACCTTGCGCGCTTCGTCCGGGTTCTGCCTCGACCAATCGGCGGCGCGGGCAGACTGTTCGACGAAGTGGCGGGCAGCTGCCGGGTTGGCGGCGATAAAGTCGCGCCGCAGCACGACGAAGCCGCCGGCGAGCTCGCCCAGCACGTCCGTATCGTTGAACACGCCGCGCACGCCGCCATTGGCGACCAGCGCGCCGGCGAAAGTCGCCTGCCAGTAGCCGAGCCCAGCAATATCCACCTGATGCGAGCGTAAGGTCTGCTCGAGCTGTGGACCAGGCACGACGACGAGGTTGGCGGCATCGGGCGGCAGACCGACGCTGTGCAGTGCTTCGCGTACCGTATAGTCGAGATGGGCGCCGAGTGTGTTGACCGAGATGGTCTTGCCGGCAATATCGGCGATCGATTTGATCGGGCTGTCCGCGAGCACGTAAAAGACGCTTTTCACGTCCTTGTTGATGCCATTGCTCGGGTAAGCGGCGACGAAGTCGTTGCCGCCGGAGATGGAGTTGATCACAGCGGCCGTGGCTGCCGAACCGAGATCGACGCTGCCGGAGGAAAGTGCAAACAGCGATTCCGGGCCGCCGGTGGCGTAGCCGACATTCTCCAGCTCGACACCGAGGTCCTTGTAGTAGCCGAGCTCGTCGGCGAGCTCATGCGGGGAGATGCTGCCGCGGCTGGCGAGATAGCGGAATTTGACGGCTGCGGCTTGCGCAAAAGCGAAGCGGGGCAGGCCGGCGGCGATGATGCCGGCGGCAACGGGAGCGCTTGCAAGCAGGGAACGGCGCGTGATTTTCATGATCCGGTCTTTCCTAGGATGAGAGGAGGGGCTGCTCAGTTGACGGGATTGCTCCAGCGGCACAGCCGCCGCTGCAGGATAACCAGAACCTGGTTGGCGATCAGGCCGAGGCTGGCGAGGATGACGATCGCCGCGAACATCAGCGGGATCTGGAAATTGTACTGCGCGTTCATCACCTGGAAGCCGATCCCCTTGTTGGCACCGATCATCTCGGAGGCGATCAACAGCAGCAGTGCCGTGGTGGCGCTGAGCCTCAGTCCAACGAAGATCGACGGCACGGCGCCGGGCAATACGACGCGGCGGAACACGGTGAGCCGCGTCGCGCCGTAGACACGCGCCATCTCGAGCAGCTTCGGATCGACTTCCTTGACGCCGCTGGTGGTGTTGAGCAGCAGCGGAAACAGCGTCGCCCAGAAGATGACAAAAATCTTGGAGGTTTCGCCCAGCCCGAGCAGCAGGATGAACACAGGATAGAGCGCCAGTGCCGAGGTCTGCCGGAACAGCTGCAGTATCGGGTCGAGCGCGGTCTCGACCGCGCGCACCTGGCCCATGAACAGACCGAGCGGAATGGCGACCGCGACGGCTGCTGCGAAGGCAA
>NZ_JAMYMV010000131.1:0-7738 GCF_040318715.1 Mesorhizobium sp. M1050
TCTCCTATGATTCGAGCTTCGCAACCCGAGTTACGGAGAACCCCTCCTCAACTGCAAGAATCTCATATCTGTCTGAGCGCGGTCACGAGAACGGGTTTACCTGTATCAGACTGACTTGCCCTGACCGGTCGCGTTGGTTAGCTTCTGCGCCTACGGCTAATGGAGCCGGCGGGGGAGATATGGCGCAAGTCGCGATCAGCAAGGTGGCCAAGGCATTCGGAACCGTCAAGGTTCTACACGAAGTCAGCGTCGACATATCAGACGGGCAGTTCGTGGTTCTGGTGGGCCCTTCGGGTTGCGGCAAGTCCACGCTGCTCAGGATGGTTGCCGGGCTGGAGACGGTCTCCGGCGGCACGATCGCCATCGGCGACCGAATCGTCAACCATCTGCCGCCGGCCAAGCGCGACATCGCCATGGTGTTCCAGAACTATGCGCTTTATCCGCACAAGACGGTCGAGCAGAACATGGCCTTTGCGCTGAAGCTGCGGAAAACCGATCCGGCCGTGGTTGCCGAACGGGTCAAGCGCGCCGCCGACATCCTCGACCTAAATCCCTATCTGAAGCGCTATCCCCGCCAGCTTTCCGGCGGCCAGCGCCAGCGCGTGGCGATGGGCCGCGCCATTGTGCGCAATCCCCAAGTGTTCCTGTTCGACGAGCCGCTCTCCAATCTCGACGCCAAGCTGCGCGTACAGATGCGCACCGAGATCAAGGAACTCCACCAGCGGCTGAAGACCACCACCATCTACGTCACCCATGACCAGATCGAGGCCATGACCATGGCCGACAAGATCGTCGTCATGCGCGACGGCCGCATCGAGCAGGTCGGCGCGCCGCTGGAACTGTTCGACCGGCCGGCGAATCTGTTTGTCGCCGGCTTCATCGGCTCGCCTTCGATGAACCTGCTCAAGGGCGTCATGCGCAAGGGTGCGAAGCCAGGTGTCGATATTGCGGGCACGCTGTTCCCGGTTGCAGCGGACAATGCCGCACAGGACGGCCAGGCCATTGTCTACGGTGTGCGGCCGGAGCATCTCGAAATCCATCCCGATGGCGTGCCGGCGAAGATTTCTGTGGTTGAGCCGACCGGCTCTGAAACTCTGGTCTTCCTGCGCTTCGGCGAAGGCGAGATGGTGGCGCTGTTTCGCGAGCGCCACGACTTCAAGCCGGGCGACACGCTCACCTTGAAGCCGCGGCTCGACCAGATCCACCTTTTCGACGCCGAGACCGGCAAGCGTCTCTGATCTCAATCGGACTTCACGAGGAATATCATGCTCAAAGGCATCAACCCGCTGCTCAATGCCGACGTGCTGCAGGCATTGCGGGCAATGGGGCACGGCGATGATCTGATCATCGCCGACACCAATTTTCCGTCCGATTCGGTGGCGCGCCAGACCGCGCTCGGCCGCCTGCTGCGCATCGATGCCTCGGCCGCCGAGGTCGTAAAGGCGGTGCTGTCGCTCTATCCGCTGGATACGTTCGTCGACGACTCCGCCGCGCGCATGGAGATTGTCGGCAAGCCGGACGAGGTTCCCGCTGTGCAGAACGAGGTACAAAAGGAAATCGACGCGGCCGAAGGCAAGTCGTGGCCGATGATAGCGGTCGAGCGCTATGCCTTCTACGAGCGCGCCAAGCAGGCCTATTGCGTCATCCAGACCGGCGAGCGCCGCTTCTATGGCTGCTTCGCCTTCCGCAAGGGCGTCGTGCCTCCGGACGCGGAGTAGCGGCATGGCTTCGGGCAAGCCTGTCGTCATATTGGGTGTGTTCGTCGCCGACACCGCCTACAGGGCGCAGCGGCAGCCGCGCATGGGCGAGACGATCCTCGGGACATCCTTCACGCTGGGTCCGGGCGGCAAGGGCTCGAACCAGGCGGTTGCAGCCGGCAAGCTTGGTGCCGACGTCACCTTCCTCACGCGCCTCGGCGTCGATCCCTTCGCCGACATGGCCAGGCAGACCTGGGCGCGGGCCGGCGTCAAGAATGCCGTCATCGATACGCCGGAAAGCTATACCGGTGCGGCCTACATCTTCGTCGAGGAGACGACCGGCAACAATGCCATCATCGTCAGCCCCGGTGCCGCCATGCTGATCTCGCCGGCCGACATCGAGGCCAATGCCGCGCTCATCCGCGGTGCCGGCGTTTTCGTCACCCAGCTCGAACAGCCGATCGAAGCAGCTATGCGGGCGCTGGAGATCGCACGTGGGGCAGGGGTGACGACGATTCTCAACCCGGCCCCGGCGGCAAAGCTTCCCGACCCCATCTATACGCTGTGTGACTATTTCACGCCCAACGAGACCGAGACGGAGGAATTGACCGGGATGAAGGTCTCGTCGGTCGACGAGGCGCGAGCCGCTGCGGACAAGCTGCTTGAAAAGGGCGTCGGCACGGTCATCGTCACACTGGGTGACAAGGGCGCGCTTTTGCACTCGAAGGGCCGCTCCGACCATGTTCCCGCCGTCAGTGCGGGACCGGTGGTCGAAACCACCGGGGCGGGCGACGCCTTCAATGGCGGCTTGGCCGCGGCATTTTCGCGAGGCGTGGAGCCGTTTCAAGCCGTGCGCTTCGCCTGCGCCGTTGCCGGAATTTCGGTGACCCGGCCAGGGACCGCGCCATCGATGCCGACGCTGCAGGAGGTCGAGGCGCTGCTGGCGAGGGGATGAGGTTAGGGCTGCTCGGATTGCAGGGCTGGGGCACGCGACCGCCAACCGATGTTCTTCAGCTTCATTCCTGACAACGAAGGCCGTGATCAGGCCCGCAATCGCTGTAGAGGCCGAGCCGTTTAGGCCAAGCCCGCTGCCTCACAGTGGCGGGCTTCTGTCACAACGAACGATTTCAAGGTTGCCCTCGGGTGCTCCGGTAGCAGGACAGCTCCGCGGAGCGTCATTATATTAGCACTAAACGATATATTAACAGCCGTGATGCAGCCTTCCACATCACGGGGGAAAACACGTCCTCGTCGACGTTTCCGGTGGGACGGTCGACCAATGCGGAGCAAACGCATGAGTGTCGGAGCAGCTCTCGAACAATTGCTGCGGTTGATTCATCGCCGAGCCATGAAATTAGCGGCGATGCCGGAGGATGAAAGGGATTCACACTACGATCTCATCCGCCTGTCATGTTGCGCAGCCGCCGAACGCATTGGGCAAAGTCCCGACAAGGCCGCCATTACGGCAAATGATATGGTTGAATTTGTTCGCGCACTGGTCGGAATCATCGAGGTAGGCTGCGGATCAGACCAAAGGCCAGGTGACGATCGACCGGCCGCATCAACGGCACGGCATTTTGGCAGCCGGGAGAATGGCGCTGCGCGCATCTAGGGGCGCGCGCTTCAAGCGGCTGCAGTCGTCCGCGAATTCTTCGCAGCCTGCTACATGGTCCGATTGCCTGACAAGGCCGAAGCCTACTTAGCGCGAAAACCATTTAACTATCAGTAAGTTAAATGGCGCGAGTGACGGGGCTCGAACCCGCGACCTCCGGCGTGACAGGCCGGCACTCTAACCAACTGAGCTACACCCGCGCATGGCGAACACGTGTCAGCCGTGTTCGTCGTTGGGGCGCTGGATAAGGGGTTCGCCACCGGGTGTCAAGCGTGACGGGACAGCATAACAGCAAACAGGAGAAGGTTTTTTGACAGCCGGCCTTTTGTTGGCAAAACCGGTATCCAACCAGAGCGTTCTGCGCTCATTTGGCCTTGCGAAGCCGATCCCGACCGCTTAAAGGTCCGGCCCGGAGCGGGCGATTAGCTCAGTTGGTAGAGCGCTTCGTTTACACCGAAGATGTCGGCGGTTCGAGCCCGTCATCGCCCACCATATGCAAATTTCAGGGCCATTGGCCTGTCACGCCCCCAGCGGCCTCGATGCGTGAGAAACCAGCGCACCTTCCAACAGGATTGCAGCATCGTTTGATGGAACTCTTTCGGCAATGCTCTTGTCGGCGGATGCCGTCGCGGTAGCTTTCCTGAAGGGGTGAATGCTGCGCTGTCAACAGGAGCCGACCATGAAACACCAGACGCTTCACGAGCTGCGAACAATCGCAGACGTCAATCCCTTGGCGCAAAGCGCCATCATGACCAGAACGCAAAGGATCGAGCGTTGGGCAGAGCTCCTCGAGCGGCAACCCGCGCGATGCCTTGGAGCACTGACCGGCACCGAACATCTGCATCCGAAAGTCCGCGCGGAAACGCGAACGGCGGGGTCGGCGATCACCGTTGCGTTCGAGGATCCGCTGCTGCGTGCCTCGGGTCTCCAGGGTGATAGCTACGGGGAAGCAAAACGCTTCTTCAAGCTGAGCGATGGGCAACTGCACGACATCGTCTGCAGCTGCCATATTGGGGCAACGATGCAAGCAAGCTGGGCTGCCGCCAGGGTGCGCAAGACCATCCGTGGAAGCAGGCTGATGGCCTGGCTGCGGAACGTGCTGGTACACTGAAGCCGCTTTGCACAAGCATCTAAACGGTGCGGTGATTGTCGACGGATGTTTCGGCGACATTGCGGCGCACCGGCCAGAGCCGGCCCCTCATGCGCCATTGAAGGGCTTCGACGAAGCAAGGCGCTGCTTTCGCTGTAAGCGGTAAGCGTCATTTTGTCCTTCGCATCACCTTCCACCAACGCGATACGAGCTGGCGCACCTCGCCACTGAAGAGAGCCCGAGCAAGACCAGGGGAGCACGTCACCTGATCCGTCGCCCGCGGCAGACGTGAAAAAGAACGCCGAAGAGATTGCCGAAAATGCCGGGCCAGCCTCGTCCCTGGAGAATTCTTCGACGGTGCTCGGTCGCCCGGGAACTTGTCTCCGGCAGGTGGGTTATCGAGTGCCTCGCACTTTTGCGGAGGCTGCTACCAACCCAGCGGGAGACGATTATGGCAACCACGAAGAAAACAACGAAAGCGGCAAGGAAAGGTCTTGAGGACCTATTCCTCGATGGACTGAAGGATCTCTATTATGCCGAGAAGAAGATACTGAGGACCCTGCCCAAGATGGCCAGAGCGGCGGAATCGGAAGAAGTGACCGCCGCCTTCGAGAAACACCGGATGGAAACGGAAGGCCATGTGGATCGCCTCGAGGAAGTGTTCGAGAAAATCGGCAGGTCGGCACGCGGCAAGACCTGTCCTGCCATCGACGGCATTGTCGAAGAGGGCTCGGAAGTGCTGGAGGAATATGAAGGCGCGCCCGCACTTGACGCCGGACTGGTTGCAGCCGCGCAGGCAGTCGAGCACTACGAGATTGCTCGATACGGCACTCTGATTGCCTGGGCCGAACAGATGGGTAAGAGAGACGTCGCGGACTTGCTCAATGCCACTCTTAAGGAAGAGATGGCGACCGACGAAGCGCTTTCCAGGCTGGGCGAGGGGGGTGTCAACGAGCGCGCTCTGCAGCAAGCTGCGTAGCCCGATTGCGATCGGCGGAATCCCTGCGACGCGTCGGGCTTCCGCCGTCTTATCTCTTCTCTCGGAAGTTGGTCGGCGTTCGTTGTCACGCCGACCACGGCGCGGGCCCCGCCCTGAGGGACAGACTGGGTCGCTGCGCTATATGCGCCCGAGGAGAGCCAGGATGATGATGATAATCAACACCAGTCCAAGCCCACCGCCGCCGTAATAGCCGGTGCCATAGAACGGCCCGCCGCCTAGGCCGCTGAGGCCGCCGAGCAAGGCAAGTACCAGTATGATGATGAGAATAATTCCGAGGATGCTCATGTCCTCTCCATTTTGCCAACGCGTGCGTTTGCCGCGTATTTTGATGAAGATGACTATGGAACGCGCAGCAAGCCGTCCTGTTCCCAGCGGCGGCCCGAACACGCGATTGATATAGGCGGGAACAATCAGCGTGCAGAGCGCAGGAGAGAAAGCAGCGAGAGGGCGAGAGCCACGAAACCGCCCAGCTTTATGGCGGCGACAGCCACGGAGCAGCATATCAGACTGGGCTTGATTATGGATATCAGCGTGGAAAGGCCCGCCATGCCTTCGGCGCGGCGGGCATGTGTCCCCGTCAGGTCAGGATAAGGACGATCTTCAGCGTATTCGGGTCGACGATCACGATGCGGCCATCGGCCAGCACGAAGTACTCGTAGCCCTCATAGGCTGGGACAATCTTGACGATACGGGCAGGCAGACGATGCAGCCGAACCTTTTTCCTGGGAATCTCAACGCCTACGCTGATGTCGAAGGTCACATTCGACACCGGTTCGACCCTGGTCTCATGGATCACGTTGACGATCTGCGTCTTCTGTTCGACCGTCACGTTGTTGATGGACGCGGTCGAGGTGTTGTCCTGGGTCGAGGTTTTGCCTTGGGCCTGCTGATTGGTGGTCATGCCGGCTTTGCCCTGCGCCTGCTGGTTGGTCTGGGTCGACGCCTTGCCTTGGGCCTGCTGGTTGGTGGTCATGCCGGCTTTGCCCTGCGCCTGCTCGTTGGTCTGGGTCGAAGCCTTGCCCTGGACCTGTTCGCCCTTCTTCGAGCCCTTCTTGCAATTGGGCATTCCAGCTGTGCAGTTGGTGCCGGCCTGATCCTGCGCCTGCTGCTCGGTGGTTGCGCCAGCCTTGCCCTGGGCCTGCTGCTCAGTCTTCGCATTGGCCTTGCCCTGGGTCTGCTCTTCGGTCTTGATCTTGCCCTGGGCCCGCTGGCCCATATTGGAACCCTTCTGACATTTGGCGGTACCCATCGTGCACTTGGTATCGCCGCCCGACTGGTTGTCCGCAGGTTGCTGCGTTTGGGCGAGTGCCGCCCCGCAACTGACGCCAAGCGCCAGCATGCTGGTGATCAGAACGCGTTTCATGGGAATTCTCCTTGAACGTGTGAGTCCCTTCGCGGGGTAGAACTCTGACCCAAAAACTTTGTTCCCGGTCTGTTGGCGGGCGGTTCGGAGGAACAAGCTGCATCCGATGGCGTTTACGACCAGGCAGCCCGGGCTGCGGGCGGCAACGATGTGACGCAGCCGAGAGGTGGCCGGCTTTCACAGGAGACCATCCAGCTTTCAAAGGAGACCATCATGAGATTGCATCTTACCAGTGTTGCGGCGGGCTTCCTGCTGCTGGCGGGCGTTGGCGCGGCGGCTGCTCAGGATGTGGTGATTCAACCCGAGCAGGAGACGGTCATCAAGGAGTATGTGAGGAAGCAGCCTCTGGCTTCAGTTAACCTGCCCGGCGTCGAGCTCAACATCGGTTCCGCCTTGCCCGATACCGTCGAACTGCACGAGATACCCAACGTCCAATACCGCTATGTCGTCGTCGACAATCAGACGCTGCTGGTAGATCCGAGCACCCGCAAGGTGGTCAAGGTGATTCAGTGATCGGCGATCAATTCGGACGGGGGCGCTGCACGGAATTCCGACGCGCCTTTTTCCGTAGCAGAGGCGGTGAGGGTGCCCTCGTCGCCTTTCGCTACTGTTCGAACCGAGGACCAGGAATTCCGTTATCGGCAGGCGTTATCGCAGCCGTGTAACGACGTGCTGTGCGACGGCCACTCCGTCGAGTCCGGACCACAGAGCACCGGCAGTTTTTTGGGAACATCAGCGCCGACCGCCCGTTTGGTGGGTATCTGACTTGGACAGAGAGGAGCTCAAGAAATGCCAACTCCGAGTGGCCATACCGACGCCATCCGCGCCTCGCGCGTGATTGGCACAACTGTTTACAACACGGCGGGCAAGGAAATTGGTACGATCGACGACGTGATGCTCGAAAAGACCGCGAATGGCATCATGTTCGCAGTGATTTCCTTTGGCGGTTTTCTGGGCATCGGTGAAAGATACCACG
>NZ_JAMYMV010000132.1:0-7687 GCF_040318715.1 Mesorhizobium sp. M1050
CCGAACTGCCGGTCTGGCTGCACAGATATAATTGGCATCGCCCCCACGGCAGCCTAAAGTCAAAACCGCCCATCAGTCGCCTCGCTTTAACCGAGGACAACCTGTTGAGGCTCCACAACTAGGGCTCGACATTGACCGTTCTGCCGAGCACAGCATGCCGTAACCGCGCAACTACGCTCGCCTGCCTGATGATCTCGATTGTTGCTTTCACGACAAGAGTGTTACTGCGCGAGGCGTACGTCACGCGGCGTGTCGCTGTTAACTGTGCGCCTTAGGCGCTGTCGCGACCGCTTTGCGTATTGCGGACGGGATGCCGATAGACGTGGTGTTCCGACTCGAGGCGGCGCTACGGTCGCCGTTCGCCCAGAAAGGGCAGGACCTTGTTGAGAACTTTTTCAGGAATTTCCTCGGCCATGTAGTGGCCGGATGGCATCGCGGCGCCCTGAACGTTGCGAGCGAAGCCACGCCAAACGTCGAGCATGTCGAATTGCAACCATATCGGGTTTTGCGTAGCCCACAGCACTAGGAGCGGGCACTCGATGCGCTTTCCCGAATCCGCTTCGTCCTGTTGCAAGTCGATGCTAACGCCCGCCCGATAATCCTCGCACATGCCATGCATGGCGTCCTTGTGCGACAGGACGCGCAGATATTCCTGCCACGCAGGCTGTGTGATGGAGCCGGCGTCCACGAGATCCCCAATCTCATAACGAAGGAACGCTAGAGGATTGGCGGCCAGCAGGGTCTCGGGGAAGTCACTTTCCTGGATGAAGAAGAACCATTCCCAATAGCGCGAGGCGAAATTCTTGTCGGTCTGCGCGTAGAGAAACCCTGTCGGCAAGATGTCGAGCAGGCAGACCTTTTCCAGCGCTTGGGGATGATCCAGCGCCATGCGGTGCAGCACCCGCGCGCCACGGTCATGTCCGATCGCGTAGAAGCGGTCGAACCCGAAGGATTTCATGACCGCCAGCTGGTCGGATGCCATCTCGCGGAAAGCGTAATTGGCATGATCGGGCAATCCCTGGGGCTTGCTGCTGTCGCCATAACCGCGCAGATCGCTGGCCACCACAGTGTATGTCTTGGCGAGCTCTGGCGCCAGTTTGTGCCACATGACATGGGTTTGAGGGCAGCCATGGAGAAGCAGCAAGGGCGGTCCTTCACCGCCCACACGGCAATTGATGTTGATAGAGCCGACCTTGACGGTGTGAACCGAAAAATTTTTGAAAAGTGGCGGTTGGTCAGACAAGGGCTCAGTCTCTACTTTCTTGTGCCGCGGGAAGATTGCGAACCTGCGGATAGGAATTGCCGTCCAGCTGCGTATCGATGCATGTCATTCTGCGTATCAAACGGCTGCTTTGCGCGTGGCATATTCAACTGGTTGGCGTTCTTGATCAGCTCGGCGCTCGTTCGGCGATCGCTATGACGGCGGCATGCGTATTGCCTGATATGATAGCGGGCATGATCGAGGTATAGACGATCAAGCCGGTCGGCGCCGCGGACCCTCAAGTCCGGACCCACCCCTGGATCTGCGGCTGGCCCCATTTTGCAGGACGCCGACCGTATCCCTTATCAAACCTCGACGTCGTGGCAGCACTCTATACTTTGGCCGGGAGAAATCTCATCGGCGCGCAGGTCACTGAATGGCGATCGGAATACGATATTGCGGACACCCCTTACAGCTTCGCGGAATGCACTATGTCCCGAGGGCCTGCAGATGATTGAAATGGAACTCTGGAAAGAGGTCAATACGCGGACTTTTGATGTGGACTGCGCCGCGGCTTTTGACGCCGATCAGTTCCAGATAGATCCCGAAACCGTGTCCCCTCCTGACCTCGACCAGATCTGCTGTAGGATTCATCGGCCAGGACGGCCACACCCAGCAAGAGACCGTCGTTCGAGGAGCCAAGTGCCTTTCCTGTAACGTGCCGTTCTCAAAAGGCAGTGGCGTCCCCACCTTCGACGACGTGGTCGCGAATGGGGCAAATCGTTTCCTTATGGAGCTTCGTAAAGCTCCAGCGGCAATCCATCTGGGTCCCTGAAAAAGGTAAACCGTTGGTCTGTATACGGATCGATCCGGATTGGCTCAACGGCAACGCCTGCGGCTTCCAGCCGCTTAATTACGGGATCAAGATTCGCAACGGCAAATGCCAGATGTCTCAGGCCTGTCGCCTCTGGATGGGACGACCGCATCGCTGGTGCGGGGAAGGAGAACAATTCCAGTTGGACCGATCCGATCCGCAGATCCGCCTTCCATGACTGCCGCTCCTCCCGATAGACTTCCCGGATCAGATCGAGGCCGAGGAGTTCGACGTAGAACCGTCGCGACCGGTCGTAGTCGGTGCAGATGAGCGCGACGTGGTGAATGGCGTTCAGCATGCTGCTAACTACTGGGATTTGGGGCCAAGGTCACATCGGGTATGTGGCACCTTGTTGATGTCTCCGTCCGCGAAGGCTCGCCTCCTCCATACGGATTTTCATCTGCGCGCAATCGGCGACATTAAGTCGCCGCCGGACGGCAATCAAATCCGCCAATGTCGGCCGCCCTCGTCAGCCGCCAGTCTTGCTGCCGGGCGCGCTCGACGATTTTGTCGATTTGGTAATTCCGGAGCTGCAGCGCCGCAGCCTGTTCCGCACCGCTTACGAAGGGCGGACGCCGCGCGAGAACCTTGGCCTCCGACGTCCCGAAAACCCGTGGACATCAGCACGCTCGACCGTGCTGGCCGCCGAATAACCCTCTGAAGCGAAGGGCAAGACGATGACTTTGCAGAACGTCGAACAGCCGGCCGTCATCGGCATGCACAGAGACCGGACTAACATCGGTGTCGATTTGCTGCGCCTCGGCAATTTGACCGCGGGCCGCTTCCTGTCGCCATGGCGTTCTCGTCGGATTTCCGGTGCTGTGGCAGGTGGCGAGCAGCGCCGGGTCGGTGAACGCCGCTGTGCTGCCGCCCATCGACATGATCGCTGCCGCTCTGTGGACATGATCGCTGCCGCTCTGTGCAAAGGGCTCGCTGGCGGCGCCTTGCTCGGCGACATCGCCATCAGCCTGCAGCGTGCCGGCATTGCCTTCGCAGCAGCCGTCGCGGTCGCCATTCCGCTCGGTCTGTTCATGGGCCAGGTGCGCGCGGTCGAGACCGCGCTCGACCCAATCCTGCAGCAATCGCCTCGCAAGAGCTTGCTCTGGTTCAGGCGCTGAGGTGCTGATCTAAAAATGACTTCAGCTTGTCAAACGGGATGAGGTTCACACGGTCATACAGATCGACGTGACCCGCGCCCTTGACTCAGTGTAGTTCCTTCGGCTCGGCGGCCTTGGAGAACGCCAGCTCGCTGAATTCCCGGGAATGAGCCTGGTCGCCGGCGATGAACAGCAGGGGCCGGGGCGAGACCGTGTCGAGGTCCTCCCCTCTTGCCATTGACCGTCAGCTCGAGCCTGGCGTCATAGACGCCGCCCTTCGCGTCGAGCGTGACAGCGCTGAGCGTAGCTGGCTTGCCGGGCGCTGTGCTGAAGGCGCCGTCCTGCCCGATGTTGGTGTCGCCGGTGCGAGCGGCACTTTCAACATGGAAGGAATAGGTGCCGCTCACGCTTTTGTCGGCATGGGCGAGCGCCTCCAGCGAGACCATGCCGCCTTCCTGCGTAGCCGGATCTTGCAGCGCACCGGCCCGAGGGACAGCGGTGGCCATGGCCGCCAGCGCGCCGGCCGAGATTAACACGGAGGCAAGCGCCCTACCGCACGGCCGGGATGCTTCGGTGCGCAGAACTGAATGTCCATGACCTTCATTTCCATGATTTGCGCCACGAAGGGACCAGCCGCCTTTTCGAAGCTGGGTTCACATTGAACAAATAGCGCTGGTCGCGGGGCACGAGGATTGGAAGATGTTGGTGCGATGGCATCTTAAGCCGGAAATGCTTCATAACCGAGCAGCTTGGCTGATCGGCAAGGACCGCAATCTCGAACGGCTATGAACGTCACATCCGATCGATCACTACTGTACGATCACGCCGCTTCGATGGCGTCAGTCGTTGATAAGACCTGCGTTTTTGGAGGGAGCGGAAGTTTGCGGAACCACCATTTTCTCGACGTGGTCTGCAACAAGCCAAGCACCAATCTCTTTGGAACAGGACCCATCTAAGTGCATTTAGATGATTCTAACCGAGGAGATGGCTATGCAACGTGAAGCAACGCGACATCGTCACGTTAGGGTTGGCGATCGAGACCTCTTTGTCCGCGAGGCTGGCCGTGAGGATGCTCCGGCCGTGCTACTACCACACGGCTATCCGTGCTCCTCCTTCCAGTTTCGACGGCTTATGCCCGCTTTGTCCGACCGCTGGCGCACCGTCGCCTTCGATTGGCCAGGCTTTGGATACAGCGATACGCCGGAGCCGGCCGGGTTCGGGTATGATTTCGATGCTTATGCCGACGTGCTCACTGACGTGACCGATGCGCTCGGACTAGAGCACTACGCCCTCTGGCTCCATGATTATGGATCGCAGATCAGCCTTCGGCACGCCATCGCGCATCCAGACAGGATCGCGGCGCTCATTATCCAGAACGGCGACGTCTACGAGGACGTGCTTGGTCCCAAATATGCGACGATCAAGGCATGGTGGGCAGACAAGACGGACGAGAACCATCGTCCGCTTGAAGAGGCGGTGAGCGAAGAAGGATTTCGCAACGAGTTCGTCGGGGAGGTTTCGGAGGAGATCGCCAGCCGCCTTCCGCCAGACCTTTGGAAGCTTCATTGGCCACTGATGGATACGCCGGTTCGTCGGGCCGTGTCGGTGGCGCTGATGGAAAAGCTTGAACAAAACCTCGAATGGTTCCCGCGCTACCAATCCTATTTGCGTGAGAACCAGCCTGCGACACTGATCATCTGGGGGCCGCAGGACGGCTATATGCCGGAAGAATCGGCTCGCGCCTATTACCGTGACCTGCCGAATGCCGAACTGCATCTCCTTAGGGATGCCGGGCACTGGCTGCTGGAGACGCATTTTGACGAAGCCCTGCCCCTCGTCCGCAACTTTCTCTCGCGCATGCTGCGCTAATCTCCGGAGCGAACGACACTTCAACAAGGAGACCGTCATGGCCACGAAGCCGACCATTGCGCGTATCTGGCGCGGCCGCACTCGTCGCGACATCGCGGACATCTACGAGCTCTACATGCGGGCAGAGGGTATTCCGCCGCTTCAGAGAGTGGCGCTCGGCGTCCAGCTTCTCCGCGAGGACCGGGACGACGAGACCTGGTTCACCACCATCTCCTATTGGCCGGACTTCGAGGCGATGTCTGCCTTCACCAAGCGCCGGCCGACCGAAGTGCATCATCTCGACCGTGATGCGGAGTTGCTGATCGAACTGCCCGAGCGCATCGAAGTCCATCGCATCTTGATCGACGACCAGAACCTGCGTTGATCGGGGCGGCATGCGCAATCTCGTGCGGTTTGGGGTCATGTCGTTGATCTGAGGCCTGACCTGGGCCGCGATCAAGTTCGGGCTCGATGCGGGCGCGCCGCCGTTCTTGTTGGCTGGATTGCGCTACCTGCTCACCGCGGCGATCCTTTTGATCGTCGTGCGGGACCTCCGGTCCGCTTTCGCGGAGGGCCGATCCGGCCGGATCATCGTTTCGGCGCTTCTGAGCATCAGATTGACCAATCCCGCGTATCTAGTTGGGTGCGTCAAGTTCTCGAAAAATGGCGTGGCAGTAGCTGTGACGTCGGCGTATCCGCCGCGCAGCGTCACAACAAGGCCGATTGCTGCCAAGTTCCTAGCGTGCGCTCCCGGTTCTTGATGAACAACGAACGAAAAGAGCATGCTTCGATGTCGGATTCGGCGCGTGGTGTATAGATGGACGCGATTCTTTCCGCCAATGAGCACAGGTTCAATCAAGCCGGAATGTGATCTGCTTCTGGCGTTAGATTTCAAACTGACCCACTACCGGGCTTCAGCGGGCCCCCTTCACCTTCATCTTGAGACCGTAAACGCTTCCGGTCGCAGTGATAAAGAGCAGGTCGTTATCTTTGCCACCAAAGGTCACATTTGTCGTCGTCTCGGGCACATCGATTTGTTCGATCCTCTTTCCCATTTTATCGAATACAGCCACACCAATCTGGGTGAGATAGACGTTGCCGTTAGAGTCAATGGTCATGCCGTCAGAACCGAGTTTGCAGAAGACGCGTTTGTTCGTGAGCCCGCCATCGGGCTGGATATCGTAGGCATAGGTCCTACTCGCGCCGTAGTCTGCCACGTAAAGCAATTTGCCGTCGGGCGTGCCAATGATGCCGTTGGGCTTCTTCAGGTCGTTCGTGACACGCGTAACGGTCTTGCGGTCGGGCGTGACGAAGTAGACGTTTTGGCCGTCCACCCGCGTGTTGCGATCGTGATATGAATCGAAATCAGGGTCAGTAAAATAGATGCCGCCGTCCGGACGAATCCACAAGTCATTCGGGCCGTTGAACACCTTGCCGTCGAAGTTCGTCACCAGCACGGTAACCTTCTTGTCGGGCGCAATGGACCATAGTTCGCCCTTATCGGGGGCGACGGCGATGAGATTGCCGACCTTGTCGAAGTAAGTTCCATTCGCGCGTCCCGCTGGCTTGAGCCAGTCGGAGAATTTCCCGTCTGCCGCGCTCCACTTAACGATCCGATTGTTGGGGTCATCGGTGAAGAACACGTTGCCATCAATATCCGCTGCCGGACCTTCGGTGAATCCATAACCTTCGCCCAATTTTTCCAACTTCGCACCAGGCGCGACGACGGAGGAATCCGCTGCGACGGTGGGACCTGTTGTGAGCGACAGAAGGGCGAGAAATGCGCAGGTGCAGCCGAATGCTTTCATGAGCAGGAGATTGGGCCAAAATGGGAAGTTGTCTGCGGCGTCGGCAACCAGAAATCTTGTCATTTCGGTTCCTTCCGATGAACAGCTAGGTTCCAGCTGAGCGCTCCCTCAATAGCGGGTCTCACAATGTAGCGGTCTCGCGACTGCAACCCCCGCTGTGCGCGAGCGTCTCGAATGTTCAAGTTTGTCCCACCGCGTGGTTGCGTGGTTGGACCTTCCAATCTCCTTCAGAAGCGCGCTCAATTCCGCTGGAGGCGCAAGGCAGAAGATTCGAAAAGCTTCCAAGAACCCCAGCCAAACAAAATGAATGGCATATTCGTACTTTGCGACCTCTCGGATCTTCACGAGTCCGCCGCGAAGTAGACGCCGGTTGCAAATCATACCAAATCAAAGTCGCCTGCGCTGAGACTAGCGAGGTTGACGTTGTAGAGTCTGAGGGTATCTCCCGTGAGTGTGTCGAAGACCACATCCGCATTGTGTTGCGTCGCAAAATCCAAGATCTGAAATGTGGCGAAAAGCTCATCGGGGATCCGAATTATGTCGGTTCCTGGCGTGAAGTCTGTGATCACCGCGCTTACGAAACCAGCCGAGAATACGAACGTGTCGCTACCTCCTTGGCCAGTTATGGTGTCGTTGGCGATAGCATGGAGAACGTTCGACTGATCGTTGCCGTAGAGTCCGTTATTGTCCCGGATGGCTTCGACTGAGCTCGATAAAAAAATACTGTCCCTCTGATCGGCGGAGAGTGTCAAGCCACTGGCGATGAGGGTATCATCGCCCTCGCCGCCATAGACATGGGAGACCGTGAAGGCGTCGGTCACGGTGAAGATAGTGCCGTCGGCATTGCTGCTCTCGATCC
>NZ_JAMYMV010000133.1:0-7281 GCF_040318715.1 Mesorhizobium sp. M1050
CCCACCTCACCCCCCGCGGGCGGGTTTGGATGGGAGCCGGGTTTATTTAGGTGGGGGCCCTGCCTGTACCCGGTCGTGGGGGGGAGTGGTGTCGAGCTAAGCGCGAGGGAGTGGGGGTCGACCTGGCGCGGCGCCAGACGATACATGTGCCCGCTTGCCATGCGCGCTATCGCTAAATGCTAAGCGTTCGCAAATGTGTCGATCCCGTAGCCGTAAACGAGGAGAAGGGAAACGGTGACACCGGCGGTCTCTTATTCCCACATCAATCATTTGCGCACCGCGCCGAAAGTGATGCCGCGCAGCAATTGTTTGCGAAGCAGGATTGTGAAGACCAGGATCGGCACCAGGAAGATCGTCGTGCCGGCCGCCACGGCAGGCCAGTCCTGGCCGCCTTCGCCGATGATGGTCGGGATGAAGGGCGGCGCGGTCTGCGCCGTGCCGGAGGTCAGGAGCGCTGCGAAGGCATATTCGTTCCAGGCGAAGATCAGGCAGAAGATGGCGGTCGCGGCGATGCCGGTCGTCGCCTGCGGCAGCACGGTGCGCCAGAACGCCTGCAGCCGCGTATAGCCGTCGATCATCGCCGCTTCCTCATATTCGCGCGGGATCTCGTCGATGAAGCCTTTCAGCAGCCATACAGCCAGCGACACGTTGACCGCCGTGTAGAGCAGGATCATGCCGAGAGCGGTGTCCGACAGGCCAAGCTCGCGGTACATCAGGTAGATCGGAATGGCGACGGCGATCGGTGGCATGAAGCGGGTCGACAGGATGAAGAACAAAAGGTCGTCGGCGAGCGGCACCTTGAAGCGCGAGAAGCCATAGGCCGACAGCGTGCCGAGGAACACGGCGCAGAAGGTCGAGCCGAAGGCGATGATCAGTGAATTGACGAAGCGCGGCAGGAAGTTGGACGGGCCCGCGATGACCATGTTGCGCTTGCGCGTGGTCTCGTCGCAGAAGCCGGTCGCCGGACCCAGCGAGTTGATGTATTCGGGCGTCTGTCGGGTCCGCGTCGTGAACAGGTTGCAGTAGCCTTCTAGGCTAGGCTGGAACAGGATCTTCGGCGGATAGGCGATCGAATCCGGCGGCGTCTTGAAGCTGGTGGCGAATATCCACAGCAGCGGCACGATTGAGATCAAAGCATAGGCAATGATGATCGCGCCGGCGATGCGCTTCGAGTTGACCGAGGGTGCGACGACCGAGTGGGCTGTGGTCAGGCTCATCTCTGCTTCACCTTGTTGAGCGCCTTGACGTAGATGTTGGCCAGCCCGAACACCGCGACGAACAGGATGATGGCGAAAGCCGAGGAATAGCCCGTACGCCAGCTCTCGAAGGCCTGCCGCTTCAGAGTGATCGAGGCGACTTCGGTGGTTGAGCCCGGCCCGCCTCCGGTCAACAGGTTGACCATGTCGAACATCTTGAAGTTCTCGATGCCGCGAAACAGCACCGCCAGCATGATGAAGGGCAGCGCCATCGGCAGCGTGATCGACCAGAACTGCCGCCAGTTTGAGGCGCGGTCGACCTCGGCCGCCTCATAGATGTATTCGGGGATGGAGCGTAAGCCCGCGAGGCAGATCAGCATCACATAGGGCGTCCACATCCAGGTGTCGACGATGATGATCGACCACGGCGCCAGCGACACGTTGGAGAGCATCTGGATATCCGTTGGCGGGATCCTCGTGACGAACGAGATGGCATAGGCGAACAAGCCGATCTGCGGCTCGTAAAGGAAGCGCCAGAAATTGCCGACCACCGCCGGCGACAGCATCATCGGCACCAGGATCAGCGTCGTCCAGAAGGCATGGCCGCGGAATTTCCGGTCGATCAGCCAGGCCAGCGTGAAGCCGATCAGCGTCTGCAACAGGATTGTCCAGAACACGAAATGCGCCGTGGTCTGCATGGCGAGCCAGATATCCTTGTCGCCGAGGATGCGCTGGTAGTTGGCAAAGCCGAGGTTCTTCACCACTTCGTTCGGGCGGTTGGCCCGGTAGTTGGTAAACGACAGGTAGATCGCCCAGAACAGCGGGAAGATGTTGATGGCGAGCAGCAACAGGATCGTCGGCGAGATGAACAGCCAGGCGAGGCCCTTGTCGCTGATGCCCCGGACCTTGCGGGCCAACGGTTCCGGGGTCGCCCGGGCAACGTTCTCCGCGGTCCGATTGAGCATGGTCAGTCCTGCTTCGGTCACTTGGTCGTCTCTGTCATGGAATTTATCTGAACCGCGTCCCGTGCCAAGGGCGGCACGGGACCAAGAGCATGATGCTGAAAAGTGTGCAGCGGTTTTCGGACGACATCATGGTCTCTCTTTTTTATCCCTGGAGGCGGATGATTTCTGGTCGATTCGACCTGAAAATCATCCGCCTCCAGGGGCCTAGCTCGGGAGGAGCCGATTACATCTTGCCATCGTCCTGGAAGACCTGCGTCCAGTCTTTGACGAGACCGTCGAGTGCGTCCTTGGCCGATCCCTGGCCGGCGACGACATAGTCGTGGAAGCGCTTCTGCGAGGCCTGCAGCAGCGGTGCGTAGCTGGGCTCCGCCCAGAAGTCCTTCACGATGGCCATCGAGTCGAGGAAGGTCTGTGCGTAGGGCTGGCTGGCCGGGAAGGCCGGATCCTTGACCACTGCGTTGAGGCAGGAATAGCCGCCGAGCGACCACCACTTGGCCTGCACGTCCTTGTTGGCGAACCACTTGATGTATTTCAGCGCCGCTTCCTGCTTGTCGGAATAGGACACCACCGAGATGCCCTGGCCACCGAGTTGGGCGAACTGCTCGCCGTCGGGACCCTTCGGGTTGACGAAGTAGCCGATCTTGTCGCCGCCGACATTCTCGTCCTTCTGCAGGCCGGGCCATGTGAAGGCGAAATTCATATGCATCGCCACCTGGCCCGATTTGAAGGCATCGACACCTTCGCCCATGTAGCTGTTCGAGGCGCCTGGCGGCGTGCAGCAATCATAGAGCGCCTTGTAGAACTCCAACCCCTTCACCGACTTGTCGGAGTTGACGAAGCCTTCCATCTCGTAGGGTTTCTTGGGGTTCTCGTATTGGAAGCCATGGCTGTAGAGTACATCCATGGCGCCCATGGTGATGCCTTCAGAGCCGCGCTCGGTATAGATCGAGGCGCCGTAGACGGTCTTGCCGTCGATCTCACGCTTCTGGAAGAATTCGGCGACCTGCTTCAGCTGGTCGAAGGTGGTCGGCGGGCCGAGATCCCAGCCATACTTCTCCTTGAATTCCTTCTGCAGTTCCGGCTTGGAGAACCAGTCCTTGCGATAGGTCCAGCCGACGACGTCGCCCATGGCCGGCAGCGCCCAGTAGTTCGGCGTGTTCTTGGGCCATTCCGAATAGCCGACGACGGTTGCCGGCACGAAGTCGTCCATGCTGATCTTCTCCTTGTCGAAGAAGTCGTTCAGCTTGACGTAGTGGCCGTTCTCGGCGGCGCCGCCGATCCACTGGCTGTCGCCGATGATCAGGTCGCACAGCTTGCCATGCGAATTCAGCTCGTTGAGGAACCGGTCGGCATAGTTGGTCCACGGCACGAATTCGAATTTCATGCCGATGCCGGTTTCCTTGGTAAAATCCTTGGACAGTTCGACAAGCGCGTTTGCCGGATCCCAGGCGGCCCAGCACAGCGTCAGGTCTTCAGCGTGCGCGACGTTCGAGACGGCTGTCGACGCTGTAATCGCCGAGGTGAGTCCCAACGCCAGTTTCAATCTCGATTTCATGCCTTCCTCCCATTTGCGAAACGCGTCCGGATGACGGTTTCAAAAGCCCTCAACCCCTCTCCTCAGGGGCCCAAACATGGCGGCGCGGCAGCGCGGCAGATGTTTAGTAATTTGTTTAGTGATGCAATTTTTACTAAACAAGGCAAGCGAATTCGTTGCTGCGCCGCAACATGCCGGGGGCGGTGTCTGAAAACGTTGGAAAAAGTGCTGCTCGCTCGTCGGGCGTTCGAAGCCCTGCAGCCGATTCGGATCAGGACGGAGCGGCGCCTCGCCTATCAGTCGACCCGCTTGGTGCTCACCATGACCGACCGGATCGGTGGCGCCGGCGGCAGCAGTTCGCGGATGTCGGCGAAGGGGAACAACGGCTCGAAGCGGAAGGCCTCGGCCAACGAACCTTGCGCACCGTTGCACTGACCGGAACGGAAGAGATTCTGCGTTCGGATGGCATAGACGAAGCGCTCCGGATCCTGTGATCGATGTGCCCGGATCGCCTTGACCTTGAGAGCGGCATGCGCGGAAATGTCGACATAATGCGTCGGCGAAAAACCGGTACCGCCCATCGTGTCGGCATGCAGCACCGGGACCGTGAACGACGCCGCGATGCGCACGCCGTCGGAAAGCGCGCGATGGTCGGCGTGATAGTCGTTGGGCGCATGCGTGATCGCCAGATCCGGCCCGGTCTCGCCGATCAGCATTTTCAGCGCACCGATCAACGCCGCATCGGCCACCAGTTCGCCGTCGGGAAAGTCGAGGAAGCGCAGCGTCGCCCCGAGCAGCGCGGCCGCGGCCGTCGCTTCTGCACGACGAACGCGAGCGAGAATTGCGGGACCGCTCGTGCCGCCCCTGGCACCATCCGTGGCTATGGCAAAAGTGAGTTCTGCGCCTTGCGCGGCGTAGGCGGCCATCGTACCGAACATGAAGATCTCGATGTCGTCCGGATGCGCACCGAGCGCCAGTATTTTCAAACCACTCTCTCCCCGGAAATGGAAAAACGTGCCGAACGGAATCCTGCTCGCCCTGATTGCCTATGCAAGCTATTCGGGCAGCGATGCCGTTGTCAAAAGCTTGGGCGGACAGCTGACGGTCTTCGAGATCGGATTTTTCATAACCCTGTTTGCAGGTTTCTTCCTCTTTTTCACGCGCCCAGCGGACGAACGCTGGCGTGATTTCTGGCGCACAAGACGGCCTTGGGCGGTGCAGTCGCGTGCGTGGGCGGGAATCGCTTCCGGCGTGCTTAGCGTCTATGCCTTCACAACCATTCCGCTGGCGGAGTGCTACGCGCTGATCTTCCTGGCGCCGCTCTGCGTCACCATTCTCTCCGTGGCGATTCTCGGGGAGAAGGTTGGCCCGTGGCGCTGGCTGGCAGTGGTCGCCGGCTTTGCCGGCGTCATGCTGGTAGTGCGGCCGGGGTTTCGGGAGCTTAACCTTGGCCACCTTGCCGCCTTCGGCGTCGCCTTCCTCGCCGCCACCAGCGTCATCCTGATGCGCTCGCTGGCGCAGCAGGAAAAGCGCACGACGATGCTGGGCGTGCTGGTCGGCTACGGCCTGGCGTTCAACGGCATCGGCGCCGCGGCCACCACGTTCACCGTTCCCGACGGAAAGCAGCTGGTGTGGCTGGTGATGGCCGGCGCCTTCACGGCAGGCGGACAATTCCTGCAGCTTCTGGCCATGAAATACGCACCCGCCAACCGCGTCGCGCCGACGCATTACTCGCAGATCGTCTGGGCGGTGATCCTTGGCGCGTCGTTCTTCCAGGAATACCCCGACGGGCTGACGCTGGTCGGCCTGGCGGTCGTCGGTGGAGCCGGCCTGCTGACCATGGTGCGCGAGGAAGCGCGGCTGGGTACCGTGCGCTGGAACCCGTTTTCCCGCACCCGGCTCTGAGCCGGCACCGGTTGCACGGCGACCGTCAGCGCTGATATGCGGACGCGATGACGACAAAGCCCTTGCCCGAGCTTCCTGTTTCCGCCGTGCTGCCGGCGCTGCACGAGGCGCTCGGCCATGGCAACAGCGCCGTGCTGGTGGCGCCGCCCGGCGCCGGCAAGACGACGCTGGTGCCGCTGGCGCTGCTCGACGCGTCCTGGCTGGGCGCCGGCAAGATCGTTCTGCTCGAACCGCGCCGGCTCGCCGCCCGCGCCGCCGCCCGCCGCATGGCCGAATTATTGGGCGAGGAGCCCGGCGCCACCGTCGGCTACGCAATGCGCATGGAGAACCGCACCTCGGCAAAGACCAGGATACTGGTGGTCACCGAGGGCGTGCTCGCGCGCATGATCCTCGATGATCCCGAACTGCCCGGCGTCTCGGCTGTCATTTTCGACGAATTCCACGAGCGTTCGCTCGACGGCGATTTCGGTCTTGCGTTGGCGCTCGACGTGCAGGGTGCGCTGCGGCCGGATCTGCGGCTGCTGGTGATGTCGGCGACGCTCGACGGCGCGCGCGTCGCCAAACTTCTGTCGGACGCCCCGGTGATCCAAAGCGAGGGTCGCGCCTTTCCTGTCGACATCCGCCATGACGAGCGCGCCGCTGGCACCACCATCGAGGATGCCATGGCCAAGGCGATCCGCGCCGCCCTTGCCGATGAGAGCGGCAGCGTGCTTGCCTTCCTGCCTGGCCAGCGCGAGATCGAACGCACCGCCGAGCGGCTGGCCGGCAGGATCAGTGCCGATACCGACATCGTGCCGCTCTACGGCATGCTCGACGGCAAGGCGCAGGACGCGGCGATCAAGCCGGCGCCTCCAGGCCGCCGCAAGGTGGTGCTGGCGACGTCGATTGCCGAAACCTCGATCACCATCGACGGCGTGCGGGTCGTCATCGATTCCGGCCTGTCGCGGCTCCCGCGCTACGAGCCGGCCAGTGGCCTCACCCGGCTGGAGACCGTGCGCGTCAGCAAGGCTTCCGCCGACCAGCGCGCCGGCCGTGCCGGGCGCACGCAAGCTGGCGTCGCCGTCCGGCTGTGGCGGGCCGAGCAGACGGCAGCACTCGCCGCCTTCACGCCACCCGAAATCCTCGAGGCGGACCTGTCCGGCCTGTTGCTCGACTGCGCCGCCTTCGGCGTCGCCGATCCGACAAAGCTCGCCTTTCTCGATCCGCCGCCGGCGCCGGCGCTCAACGAGGCCCGGGCGCTGCTGCGCGCGCTGGATGCCATGGACGAGGCAGGCCGCCTGACGGAAGCGGGCACGGCGATGCGCAAGCTCGCTCTGCCCGTGCGGCTGGCGCATATGGTCGCCGAGGCAGCGAGAAGCGGCCATGCCGACGAGGCGGCCACGCTTGCCGTGCTGCTCACC
This sequence comes from Mesorhizobium sp. M1050, assembly GCF_040318715.1. Taxonomy (NCBI): domain Bacteria; kingdom Pseudomonadati; phylum Pseudomonadota; class Alphaproteobacteria; order Hyphomicrobiales; family Phyllobacteriaceae; genus Mesorhizobium; species Mesorhizobium sp. M1050. Next base: position 7,001 of record NZ_JAMYMV010000133.1, read on the forward strand.
GAACGCGGCCTTGGCGGTGATGGCGCCGACCTGGAACGGCGACTGATGCGCTTTCGTTCGGAACGAACGTCGCGTGCCACCGCCGCGCGGCAGCTCGCCGAGCGGCTGGCGAGACAGGCATCTTCACCCTCCCCCTCAAGGGGAGGGTCGGCGAGCGAGCAGAGCGCAGCGACGCGAGGGAGACGGGGTGGGGGCGCCGATGGCGTGCCCGCCCCGCGCCCCCCCCCCGCCGCGGCGGGGGGCGCCCCCCCCCCCCCCGGGGGGGGGGGGGGCGGGGCCCG